>NZ_JAAGPP010000174.1:0-16270 GCF_017104975.1 Burkholderia sp. Ac-20344 | reverse complement strand
ATAATCAACGTTTTTCCCGGTTGGCAGGCTTTTTTCAGGTAACCCGGAATTTTCCAGGCTACCCGGGCATGCTGCGGGTTCCCCGGAAAATGCCCGTTCACCGTGAACAGGTCCGGCTACAGCGAACCTGCAGGTCCGCCGGGCAAGCACGATTTTCGATCCACTCCTGCGCGCGCCGTCGCGCCGCTTAAAGCCTAGTCCGAACCACACCATGCACGAGAGATACGTACCCGCCGACGTCGAAGCCGCCGCCCAGGGCGACTGGCGCGCAGCCGATGCCTACAAGACGCAGGAAGATTCGCAGAAGCCGAAGTTCTACTGCGTGTCGATGCTGCCGTACCCGTCCGGCAAGCTGCACATGGGTCACGTGCGCAACTACACGATCAACGACGTGATGTACCGCTATCTGCGGATGAACGGCTACAACACGCTGATGCCGATGGGCTGGGACGCGTTCGGGATGCCGGCCGAGAACGCCGCGATGGCGAACGGCGTGCCGCCCGCGAAGTGGACCTACGACAACATCGACTACATGAAGGGCCAGATGCAGTCGATGGGCCTCGCGATCGACTGGTCGCGCGAAATCGCGACGTGCAAGCCGGACTACTACAAGTGGAACCAGTGGCTGTTCCTGAAGATGCTCGAGAAGGGCATCGCGTACAAGAAGACGGGCACCGTGAACTGGGATCCGGTCGACCAGACCGTGCTCGCGAACGAGCAGGTGATCGACGGCCGCGGCTGGCGCTCGGGCGCGCTCGTCGAGAAGCGCGAGATCCCGATGTACTACCTGCGCATCACGCAGTACGCGGATGAGCTGCTGAACGACCTCGACGGCCTCGGCTGGCCCGAGCGCGTGAAGATCATGCAGCAGAACTGGATCGGCAAGAGCTTCGGCGTGAACTTCGGCTTCCCGTATGAACTCGACGGCGAGAAGAAGCTGCTGCGCGTATTCACGACGCGCGCCGACACGATCATGGGCGTCACCTTCTGCGCGATCGCGGCCGAGCATCCGCTCGCCACGCGCCTCGCGCAGGACAAGCCGGAACTGCTCGCGTTCATCGACGAATGCAAGCGCGGTGGCGTTGCCGAGGCCGATGTCGCGACGATGGAGAAGAAGGGCGTCGCGACGGGCTTCACGGTCACGCACCCGCTGACCGGCGAGCCGGTCGAGGTCTGGATCGGCAACTACGTGCTGATGAGCTATGGCGAAGGCGCCGTGATGGGCGTGCCCGCGCACGACGAGCGCGACTTCGCATTCGCGAAGAAATACGACCTGCCGATCAAGCAGGTGATCGCGGCCGAAGGCCAGACGTACTCGCTCGACGCATGGCAAGAGTGGTACGGCGACAAGGAAGTCGCGACCTGCGTCAACAGCGGCAAGTACGACGGCCTGGCGTACGGCGCGGCGGTCGACGCGATCGCGGCCGACCTGAAGGCCGGCGGCTTCGGCGACAAGCAGGTCACGTGGCGCCTGCGCGACTGGGGCGTGTCGCGCCAGCGCTACTGGGGCACGCCGATCCCGATCATCCACTGCCCGTCGTGCGGCGACGTGCCGGTGCCGGAGCAGGACCTGCCGGTCGTGCTGCCGGAAGACCTCGTGCCGGACGGCTCGGGCAACCCGCTCGCGAAGTCGGAAGCATTCCTGAACTGCGCGTGCCCGAAGTGCGGCGCGGCCGCGAAGCGCGAAACCGACACGATGGACACCTTCGTCGATTCGTCATGGTACTTCTCGCGCTACACGGCACCGGACGCCGAGACGATGGTCGACGCGCGCACCGATTACTGGATGCCGATGGATCAGTACATCGGCGGCATCGAGCACGCGATCCTGCACCTGCTGTATTCGCGCTTCTGGACCAAGGTGATGCGCGACCTCGGCCTCGTGAAGTTCGGCGAGCCGGCGAAGAACCTGCTCACGCAGGGGATGGTGCTGAACGAGACGTTCTACCGTGAAGACGCGTCCGGCAAGAAGACCTGGTACAACCCGGCCGACGTGACCGTCGCGTTCGACGACAAGGGCCGCCCGGTCGGCGCGACGCTGAACGCCGACGGCCAGCCGGTCGTGCTCGGCGGCATCGAGAAGATGTCGAAGTCGAAGAACAACGGCGTCGATCCGCAGGTGCTGATCGACCAGTACGGCGCGGATACCGCGCGCCTGTTCACGATGTTCGCCGCACCGCCCGAGCAGCAGCTCGAGTGGTCGGGGGCGGGCGTCGAGGGCGCGAGCCGCTTCCTGCGCCGCGTGTGGAGCTTCGGTGCGACGAACCGCGAAGCGCTCGCCGCGCGCGCGGGCTTCGATGCGGCCGCGCTCGGTGAAGCCGACAAGGCGCTGCGCCGCGAGATCTACAGCGTGCTGAAGCAGGCCGATTTCGACTACCAGCGCCTGCAGTACAACACGGTCGTGTCGGCTGCGATGAAGATGCTGAACGCGATCGACGGCGCGAAGGGCGCGACGCCCGGCGTGCTGCGCGAAACGTACGGCGTGCTGCTGCGCGTGCTGTACCCGGTCGTGCCGCACGTCACGTTCGAGCTGTGGAAGGCGCTCGGCTACGCGGACGAATTCGGCCCGCTGCTCGACGCACCGTGGCCGAAGGTCGACGAGGCCGCGCTCGAGCAGGCCGAGATCGAACTCGTGCTGCAGGTGAACGGCAAGGTGCGCGGCGCGCTGAAGGTCGCGAAGGACGCGAGCCGCGAGGCGATCGAAGCCGCGGCGGTGGCCGACGACGCGTTCGCGAAGTTCAGCGACGGCAAGCCGGCGAAGAAGATCGTCGTCGTGCCGGGCCGCCTCGTGAACATCGTCGTCTGACGG
This sequence comes from Burkholderia sp. Ac-20344, assembly GCF_017104975.1. Lineage (NCBI taxonomy): Bacteria > Pseudomonadati > Pseudomonadota > Betaproteobacteria > Burkholderiales > Burkholderiaceae > Burkholderia > Burkholderia sp. Ac-20344. The sequence goes on along the minus strand of NZ_JAAGPP010000174.1, from coordinate 13,461 downwards.
CCGCGGGCCGTCGGACGTACCCAGAAGGAGTGAAGGTGATCCGCAGATCGTTTTTGATGCTCGCCGTCGGCAGCGCGGTCGCGCTGTCGGCATGCGGCTTCCAGTTGCGCGGCCAGCAGGACTACGCGTTCAAGCACCTGCTGATCGCCGGCGCGCCGGCACCCGTCGAGGCGCGCCTCGTGCGCCTCGTCGAAGCCGGCAGCGACACGAAGATCGTCAAGTCGGCAGATGACGCCGATGCCGTGCTGCGCATGTGGGAGTCGCGTGGCCAGAACACGCTGACGCTCAACAAGTACGGCTCCGCGCAGGAATACGCGCTGTTCTACACGCTGAACTACACGCTGACGAGCAAGGACGGCACCGTGCTGATCCCGCCGAGCGCGATCGCGCTGAACCGCGCGATGACGTACAGCGACCAGTACACGAACGCGAAGGCGCAGGAAGCCGACATCCTGTACGGCGACATGCAGAACGACGCAGTCGACCAGCTGATGCGGCGTCTCGCGATCGTCCATTCGCTGACGCCGGCGCCGGAGGACGTGGTGCCGGGCGTTGCGCCGCGCGCGCCGCTGCCGCCGCCGCCGCTCTGATCGACGGCGCACGCACCGATGCAACTGCGACTTGATGCGCTGGAGCCGCACCTCGCGAAGGGGTTGGCCGGACTCTATACCGTCTACGGCGACGAGCCGCTGCTCGCGCAGGAAGCGTGCGACCGCATTCGTGCGGCCGCACGCGCGGCCGGCTTCACCGAACGTTCGGTGCATACGGTCGAGCGCGGCTTCGACTGGAGCGTGCTGCTCGGCGCAACCCAGGCGATGTCGCTGTTCGGCGAACGCCAGCTGATCGAGCTGCGCATTCCGTCGGGCAAGCCCGGCAAGGAAGGCGCCGATGCGCTGAAGACGCTCGCGGCCACGCCGAATCCCGACGCGCTGATGCTCGTCACGTTGCCGCGCCTCGACGCGGCCACGCAGAAATCCGCATGGTTCACCGCGCTGCAGAACGGCGGCGTCGCGCTGAAGATCGATCCGGTCGACCGCGCGCAGCTGCCGAACTGGATCGGCCAGCGTCTCGCGATGCAGGGCCAGCGCGCCGCGCCCGGCGAGGATGGGCGGCGCGCGCTGCAGTTCATCGCCGAGCGCGTCGAAGGCAACCTGCTCGCCGCGCACCAGGAGATCCAGAAGCTCGGGCTGCTGTATCCGCAGGGCGCGCTGTCGTTCGAGCAGGTGCACGACGCGGTGCTGAACGTCGCGCGTTACGACGTTTTCAAGCTGAACGAAGCGATGCTTGCCGGCGACGCCGCGCGGCTCGCGCGGATGATCGACGGGCTGAAGGGCGAGGGCGAGGCAATCGTGCTCGTGATGTGGGCCGTCGTCGAGGAATTGCGCACGCTGCTGCGGATCAAGCGCGGCACGACGGCCGGCAAGCCGCTCGCGACGCTGCTGCGCGAGAACCGCGTGTGGGGGCCGCGCGAGCGGCTGATCGGCCCCGCGCTGAACCGCGTATCGGAATCCGTGCTCGAGAAGGCGCTCGCGTTTGCCGCGAAGCTCGACCGGCAGGTCAAGGGGCTCACGGCCGTCGTGCCGGGCCGCCGCACGCAGGACGAACCGCCGCCCGATCCGTGGGACGGGCTGTTCCAGCTCGCGATGACGGTGGCCGGTGCCCGCGGCGAGCGACCGCCGACCGCGGGTCGCGTGCGACGCTAAGTCCCGTTCGGGCCTTCAGCGCACGCTGCGCAACCCGCTTACAATGTTTCGATGGCTGGCGCGGCTTTCCGGCCGCCGCCGCTCACGCTTCCCCACGAATTCATGCCGCCCAGCGCGGCGCGCTTCTCGAGTCACACGATGGATATCGATCAGTACATGACCGACCTGGGCCGTCGCGCCCGGCACGCTTCCCGCGCGATGGCGCGCGCCAGCACGGCCGCGAAGAATGCGGCGCTCGACGCCGTGGCTCGCGCGATCGAACGCGACGCGCAGGCGCTGAAGGACGCGAATGCGCGCGATGTCGCCCGTGCCCGTGAAAAGGGGCTCGATGCGGCGTTCGTCGATCGCCTGACGCTGTCGGACAAGGCGCTGCAGACGATGGTCGAGGGCTTGCGCCAGGTGGCGTCGCTGGCCGATCCGATCGGCGAGATCAGCAACCTCAAGTACCGCCCGAGCGGTATCCAGGTGGGCCAGATGCGTGTGCCGCTCGGGGTGATCGGCATCATCTACGAATCGCGCCCGAACGTGACGATCGACGCGGCTGCGCTGTGCCTGAAGTCGGGCAACGCGACGATCCTGCGCGGCGGCTCCGAAGCGCTCGAATCGAACGCGGCGCTCGCGAAGCTGATCGGCGAAGGGCTCGAAGCGGCCGGCCTGCCGCAGGATGCGGTGCAGGTCGTCGCGACCGCCGATCGCGCGGCAGTCGGCAAGCTGATCACGATGACCGAATACGTCGACGTGATCGTGCCGCGCGGCGGCAAGAGCCTGATCGAGCGCTTGATCAACGAGGCGCGCGTGCCGATGATCAAGCACCTCGACGGCATCTGCCACGTGTATGTCGACGATCGTGCCGATCTCGACAAGGCGCTGACCGTCTGCGACAACGCGAAGACGCACCGCTACGGCACCTGCAACACGATGGAGACGCTGCTCGTGGCGAGCGGTGTCGCGGCGACGCTGCTGCCGCCGCTCGGCAAGCTGTATCGCGACAAGCAGGTCGAACTGCGCGTCGATGCGGCCGCGCGCGCGGTGCTCGCCGATGCGGGCGTCGGCCCGCTCGTCGATGCAACCGAGGAAGACTGGCACACCGAGTATCTCGCGCCGGTGCTCGCGATCAAGGTCGTCGACGGCCTCGACGCCGCGATCGAGCACATCAACCATTACGGGTCGCACCACACGGATGCGATCGTCACCGAGGATCACGACCGCGCGATGCGGTTCCTGCGCGAGGTCGATTCGGCGAGCGTGATGGTCAACGCGTCGACGCGTTTCGCGGACGGTTTCGAATTCGGCCTCGGCGCGGAAATCGGCATCTCGAACGACAAGCTGCACGCACGCGGCCCCGTCGGCCTGGAAGGGCTGACGTCGCTGAAGTACGTCGTACTCGGGCACGGCGAAGGCCGCCAGTAAAAAGCGAGGCACACAACCGATGGCGATGCTCTGGGTCAAGACGTTCCATATCGTTCTGATCGCCGCGTGGTTCGCGGGGCTGTTCTACCTGCCGCGCATCTACGTGAACCTGGCCATGGAAACCGATCCGGCCGCCGTGCGGCGCCTGCTGCTGATGGCACGCAAGCTGTTCCGCTTCATGACGATGATCGCGGTGCCGGCGCTGGCCTGCGGGCTGTGGCTCTGGCTGTCGATCGGCATCGGGCAGGGGCAGGGCTGGATCCACGCGAAGGTGACGGTCGTGCTGCTGCTCATCGTCTATCACGCGTATTGCGGGCACCTGCTGCGGGTGTTCGAGCGCGGCGAGAACCGCCGCACCGACAAGTGGTATCGCGTGTTCAACGAGTTGCCGGTGCTCGGCATGCTCGCGGCGGTCGCGCTGGTCGTGATCAAGCCGTTCTGAGCGGCGGCCGGCGAAGTTGCCGGCGCCGCCGATGCGCAACGGCGCCCCGCGGGGCGCCGTTTGTCGTTTACCGCATGGTTGGCGCGGTGCCGGCTCAATCCTTCGCGCCGTCGTCGATCCGGCGGCGCGTGATTGCCTCCTTCGCGCGGCCGACCCGTTCCATCAGCGCGGGGCCGCGCGACAGCGCGACGCCGACCGCGAGGATGTCGCCGATCGCGAGATGCGACATCCGCGACGTCATCGGCGAGAACACATCCGTTTCCTCCGCAACGTTCGACGCGAGGCTCACCGTCGCGAGCTTCGCGAGCGGCGAATGGCTCTGCGTGATCGCGACCACCTTCGCGCCGCACGCGAGCGCGGAGCGCGCGGCGTCGACGATGTCGCGCGTGCGGCCGGTGTTCGAGATCGCGACGACGACGTCGTGCGGCCCGAGCAGCGCCGACGACATCGAGAACGTGTGCGGATCCGAATACGCGACGCTCGGCACGCCGAGCCGGAAGAACTTGTGCTGGATGTCCTGCGCGGCGATGCCCGAGCCGCCGGCGCCGTAGAACTCGATCCGCGATGCGTTCGACAGCAGCGCGATCGCATCGGCGACGCTGCCCGCGGACAGGCTGTTGCGCACCTCGATCAGCGCGCCGATCGTGCGGTCGAACACCTTGCCGATGATGCCGGGCGCCGGTTCGTCGGGCTCGACGTCGCGATAGACCGACGACACGCCCGGCGCGACGCTCTGCGCGAGCCGGATCTTGAACTCGCGAAAGCCGCTGCAGCCGAGCGCTTGGCAGAAGCGCGCGATCGTCGGCTGGCTGACGCCCGCGCGTGTCGACAGCTCGGTCATCGCGAGGTCGAGCACCTCGCGCGGCGCGGCGAGGATGTAGTCGGCGAGCTTGCGCTCGGACGGGCGCAACTCGGCGCGGATCGCTTCAATGCGAGGCAGCATGGGACGGCAGGCAGAAATCGGGTTCGGATGAGCGAGTGTATCGCAATCGTATTGTAGAAAATCTACAAGAAAATGCTAGCGTCGGCATGGTGCTTGTGGAGCGGAGAATTAGGGTTTTCACTAGGTATTGCCTTGCTGGTAGAGGGAATGAGGGTTGCGGGTGGATGAATCCGCATTGCGTGCTTGTAGTTTTTCTACTAGACTGGCTTCGTTCGGTCGATGCATTCGACCGTCCCCACGATTCCAACCGCCGGTGTCGGCCGGCATACAGGAGCGCCCAGCATGACGTCGCTGCACCCCACTCTGGCGAAGGTCACCGAACGCGTGATCGCCCGCAGCCAATCGACCCGTTCCGCCTATCTGCAGCGCATCGACGGCGCGCAGGGCAAGTTCCCGGCACGCGGCGCGCTGTCGTGCGCGAACCTCGCGCACGGCTTCGCGGGCCTCGAGGGCAACGACAAGTTCTCGATCAAGGCTATCCGGGAGCCGAACATCGGCATCGTGTCCTCGTACAACGAGATGCTGTCCGCGCATGCGCCGTACAAGGATTTCCCCGAGATCATCAAGGCGGCCGCGCGCGAGAACGGCGGCGTCGCGCAGTTCGCGGGCGGCGTGCCGGCGATGTGCGACGGCGTCACGCAGGGCAACCCGGGGATGGAGCTGTCGCTGTTCTCGCGCGAGGCGATCGCGATGGGCACGGCGATCGCGCTCACGCACAACATGTTCGACGCGGCGCTCTGCCTCGGCATCTGCGACAAGATCGTGCCGGGCCTGCTGATCGGCGCGCTGCAGTTCGGCCACCTGCCAACGATCTTCGTGCCGGCCGGCCCGATGACGAGCGGCCTGTCGAACGACGACAAGGCGAAGATCCGCCAGCAGTTCGCAACCGGCCAGGTCGGCCGCGACGCGCTGCTCGAAGCCGAATCGGCCGCGTATCACGGCCACGGCACCTGCACGTTCTACGGCACCGCGAACAGCAACCAGATGCTGATGGAGCTGATGGGGCTGCACCTGCCGGGCTCGGCTTTCGTCCACCCGCACACGCCGCTGCGCACCGCGCTCACCGCCGAGGCTGCGCGCCGCGTGCTCGACCTGACCGTCGAGCGCGGCCACTACACGCCGATCGGCCACGTGATCGACGGGAAGGCGATCGTCAACGGGATCGTCGCGCTGCTCGCGACGGGCGGCTCGACCAACCACACGCTGCACCTCGTCGCGATCGCGCGCGCGGCCGGCATCCTGATCGACTGGAACGACTTCGACGAACTGTCGGCCGTCGTGCCGCTGCTCGCGAAGATCTACCCGAACGGCAAGGCCGACGTGAACCACTTCCACGCGGCGGGCGGCGTGGCCTTCCTGGTGCGCAACCTGCTCGAAGGCGGGCTGCTGCACGAAGACGTGACGACGGTCGCCGGCAAGGGCCTGTCGCACTATACGAAGGAGCCGAAGCTGATCGACGGCAAGCTCACGTGGGTCGACGGCGCGGCTGAAAGCCACGACACGAAGGTGCTGCGCGGCATCCGCGACCCGTTCCAGCCGGACGGCGGCCTGCGCCTGATGCAGGGCCGCCTCGGCCGCGGCGTGATCAAGATTTCGGCGGTCGCGCCCGAACACCGCAAGGTGACGGCGCCCGCGATCGTGTTCGATTCGCAGGAAGCCGTGCAGGAAGCATTCGATCGCGGCGAGCTGAAGCGCGACTTCGTCGCGGTGGTGCGCTTCCAGGGCGCGCGCGCGAACGGGATGCCCGAGCTGCATCGTTTGACGCCGCTGCTCGGCGTGCTGCAGGATCAGGGCTTCCATGTCGCGCTCGTCACCGACGGCCGCATGTCGGGCGCGTCGGGCAAGGTGCCGGCCGTGATCCACGTGTCGCCGGAAGCGCTGCTGGCCGGCCCGCTCGGCAAGGTGAAGACGGGCGATACGCTCGTGATCGACGCGGAAGCCGGCGTGCTCGACATCGAGATCGACGCTGCGGAGTGGCAGGCGCGCCCGGTCGCGCAGCCGCTGCACCAGGCCGAGAACGAGGTCGGTTTCGGGCGTGAACTGTTCGGCGTGTTCCGCGCGGCCGCTGCGCCGGCCGAGCAGGGCGCATCGGTTTTCGGGACGCTGGTCGGTGAAACGGCCGCCCACGTCGCCGCATGAATTTCAAGGAGCCAATTCAATGAAGACGATTGCTGAAATCGTGAAGCTGGGCCCGGTCATCCCGGTGCTCGCATTCGACTCGGTCGAGCAGGGCGAACACGTGTCGCGTGCACTGCACGCGGGTGGCGTGAAGGTGCTCGAGATCACGCTGCGCACGCCGGCCGGCCTGGAAGCGATCCAGCGTGCGAGCCAGCTCGCGGACGACATCGTCGTCGGCGTGGGCACGATCACGAAGCCCGAGCATTGCGAGCAGGCGAAGCGCGCGGGCGCGAAGTTCGGCGTGTCGCCGGGCCTGACGAAGGAGCTGCACCTCGCGTCGCTCGACGCGGGCCTGCCGCTGCTGCCGGGCGTGATGACGCCGAGCGACATCATCCAGGCACTCGAATTCGGCTACGAGATCGTGAAGTTCTTCCCCGCGCAGCAGGCGGGCGGCGTGCCGATGCTGCAGGCGTTCCACGGCCCGTTTCCGGCGCTGAAGTTCTGTCCGACCGGCGGCATCACGGTCGAAACCGCGCCGAATTTCCTGAAACTGCCGAACGTCGTGTGCGTCGGCGGCTCGTGGCTCACGCCGAAAGCCGCGCTCGCCGCGCAGGACTGGGCCGAAGTCACGCGCCTCGCGCAAGCCGCGAGCCAGCTTCCCCGTTAAGGCTTGTATGGAATGATAAGGGCCTGTTCGCGCAAGCCCGTTACTGGCGCGAACAGGCCCTCAACCCTCGGAGAGAAAGCGCTTAGTGCTTGTTTTACCGAGGGTTTTTGCTGATGGAACCGGTTCTATCCGCGGATCGCAAAGATAAGTAAAATTCAGCGTCCTGACGGGGGGGTACCCCCGTGTTTCGGAGACCTGCATAGCCGGGCATACTCGCAACAACTCGCCCGGTTCGAACAATTCTAGGAGGAGTGCCACATGGGGGCTGTCCAAGGCAGCATGCTGCTCGTATTCACGCTGATCGCGATCGCCGCGCTGATCCTGATGATCGCGCGCTACAAGATCTACCCGTTCCTGGTGCTGATCATCGTCTCGCTCGGCCTCGGCCTCGTCGTCGGCATGCCGATGGACAAGATCGTCAAGTCGTTCGAGACGGGCACCGGCGGCACGCTCGGCCACATCGCGATCGTCGTCGGCCTCGGCACGATGCTCGGCAAGATGATGGCCGAATCGGGCGGCGCCGAACGGATCGCGACCACGCTGATCGACTGGTTCGGTGAAAAGAACATCCACTGGGCGATGATGTTCGTCGCGATCATCGTCGGCCTGCCGGTGTTCTTCGAAGTCGGCTTCGTGCTGCTGATCCCGATCGCATTCAACGTCGCGAAGCGCACCGGCAAGTCGCTGCTCGTCGTCGGCCTGCCGATGGTGGCCGGCCTGTCCGTCGTGCACGGGTTGATCCCGCCGCACCCGGCCGCGCTGCTGGCCGTTCAGCAATACGGCGCCGATATCGGCAAGACGATCGCGTTCGGCCTGATCGTCGGCGTGCCGACCGCGATCATCGCGGGCCCGCTGTTCGCGCTGATGATCTCGAAGTTCGTGAAGCTGCCGGACGACAACCCGCTGGCCGCGCAGTTCGTCGATACGCACACGGAAGGCCGCAAGCGCGAACTGCCGAGCTTCGGCATCACGCTGTTCACGATCCTGCTGCCCGTCGTGCTGATGCTCGTCGGCAGCTGGGCCGACCTGCTGTTCACGCCGAAGTCGCTGCCGAACAACCTGCTGCGCTTCGCCGGCAACTCGGACGTCGCGCTGCTGATCGCCGTGCTCGTGAGCTTCTTCACGTTCGGCAAGCTGCAGGGCTTCAACCGCGACCAGATCCAGAAGTTCTGCGGCGAGTGCCTGGCGCCGATCGCCGGCATCACGCTGATCGTCGGTGCGGGCGGCGGCTTCGGCGGCGTCCTGCGCGACAGCGGGATCTCGCAGCAGATCGTCGAGACCGCGAAGCACGCGAACCTGTCGCCGCTGCTGCTCGGCTGGTTCGTCGCGGCGCTGATGCGTCTCGCGACGGGCTCGGCGACGGTCGCAATGACGACGGCCTGCGGCATCGTCGCGCCGATCGCGGCGTCGTCGGGCGCGGCGGTTCGTCCGGAGCTGCTGGTGCTCGCGACGGGCTCGGGCTCGCTGATCTTCTCGCACGTGAACGACGGCGGCTTCTGGCTGATCAAGGAATACTTCGGGATGACGGTCGGCCAGACGTTCAAGACCTGGTCGCTGCTTGAAACCATCATCTCGGTGCTCGGTCTGAGCTTTACGCTGCTGCTGAGCCTGGTTCTGTAACAAGGGGTAGTCAATGATTCTGATCGCAATGGGCGTGTCGGGTGCGGGCAAGTCGCGAATCGGCGAAATGCTGGCGGAACGCCTGTCGTGCAGCTATACCGATGGCGACGCGTTTCACAGCGCCGCGAACAAGGAAAAGATGCACCACGGCATTCCGCTGACCGACGACGACCGCTGGCCGTGGCTGCGCACGATCCGCGCAGCCATCGAGGAAAAGCAGCATGCCGGCGAGACGGCCGTGTTCACGTGCTCGTCGCTGAAGCGGTCGTACCGCGACGTGCTGCGCGGCACCGACACTGACGTGCGGTTCGTGTATCTGAAGGGTTCGTTCGAGGTGTTGCACGAGCGCCTGAAGAGCCGCACCGGCCATTTCTTCGATCCGTCGCTGCTGAAGAGCCAGCTCGACACGCTCGAGGAGCCGGGCCCGGACGAAGCGATCGAGGTCAGCATCGAGCTGACGCCCGAGCAGATCGTCGATCAGGTCATGGTGAAGATCGGTCTCGCGCAGCAGCACTGAGCGCGGGTCGCGGCAATCGTCATGCAAAAGGCGCCCTTCGGGGCGCCTTTTGCGTTGGTGGGCCGCGGGCCGAGGGCGGCGGGCGGGTCAGGCCGCGGGCGCCTGCTTCGCGATGCCGTCGAGCAGCACGTCGAGCATCGTGTCGTGCACGGCCGCCGGATCGAGCTGCGCATAGAGCGGGGCGGCCGCCTTGACGAGCGGATGCGCGGCGTCGGACAGCGCTTCCATTTCCGCGAGCTCGACGTCGTTCGCGGCGCGCGTGAGGCCACCGGCTTCGGCGGCGGCAAGCCCGATCACGCTCGCATACCAGCCGACGCACACCGACGGCCGTGCCGCGCACGGGATGCCGGCGTCGGCCAGCGCCCGATGTACGGCCTCGATGTGCGCGAGATCGGCCGGCCCCGTGCTCATGTGCCGCTGCAGCAGCGCGAACGCGGCCGGGTAGCGCAGCGCGAGCGCGCGGTACTGGCGCGCAAGGTCGCGCAGCCGTTCGCGCCACGGCAGTGCGGCGTCGACCGGCACGAGCGAGCGCGACAGCGCGTTCGCGATCGCGCGGCTCAGGCCTTCCTTCGACTTGAAGTGGTACAGCACGCTCATCGGGTCGCAGCCGACCGATTGCGCGAGCTTGCGTACGCTGAACGCGGCTTCGCCGACGTCTTCGAGCAGCGCGAGCGCCGCCGCGACGATGGCGTCTTTGTCAAGGCCGCGCGGGCCCTGGGCGGGTTTGTCTTTCATCGATGCGGGCTGGCGTGCCGGTGCGGCACCGGCTGTCAACTTGACGAAAGCTTATTCTACACTGTAGAATTATTTCTGCGGTGTAGAAATTGGGTGTCTCGGCACCTTTCAATACGTGCTTTCGCACAGTCCGGGATCCAGGCGGCACGAGCGTGCCCGCCGTCAACACGGGCCATCGCGCCCCTTTTCTCGTTGACACCCATGTGGAACCGGCTGCCCCACCCGCGAAGCCAGAAGGCTCTTCGACAGGCGGCCCAAGACCATGCAAGTGCAATCATGACTTTCAACAATCAACCCCTGATCCAGGGCGAATCGCGTTTCGAACAAACGCAACTGAACATCGAAAAAGACAACTGGAACTGGTGCGACCCGGCCCGCTACGACGGCGAGCGCCCGGCGAACTGGTACGAGGCGTCGCTGTCGCGCCACGCGAACAGCGCGCCGCTCGCGCAGGACGCCGTGTGCGACGTGCTCGTGATCGGCGCGGGCCTGCTCGGCGCATCGGCCGCGCTGCATCTCGCGGAAGCGGGCGTCGACACGATCCTCGTCGACAAGCACCACGTCGGTTCGGCCGCATCGGGCCGCAACGGCGGGCAGCTCACGCCCGGCCTCGCGCGCTGGGAAGCCGCCGACATGATCGACCACCTGTCGCACGACGACGCGAAGCGGCTGTGGCGCTTCGCATCGGCGGAATCGATGGACCTGATCGATGCGATCGGCGCGCGTTACGCGCTCGAGCTCGACCGCAAGCGCGGCCACATTACGGCGGCGGTCCACCCGGGCCACATGAGCGCGCTGCTCGACGGCGCGGATGCGCGCCGCCATCTCGGCGATGCGGGCGTGACGCTCGTCGGCCGCCATCAACTGCATGACGACTACGTGCGCTCCGGGCTGTACCACGGCGCGGCGATCGATGCGACCGGCGGGCAGATCCATCCGCTCGCGCTGGTGCGCGGCCTCGTGCACGGCTTCCGGCTGAACGGCGGTGTGCTGTTCGAAGGCACCGAGGTGCTCGAGCTCGACGAGACGCCGGCAGGCGTCGTCGCGACGACGCCGGGCGGCACGATCACCGCGCGCAAGGGCGTCGTGCTCGCGCTGCACAACACGACGTTCCGGCTGCTCGACGACGGCGCCGCGACGACCGTGCCGTTCTTTACCTACGTGAGCGTGACGGCGCCGCTCGACGTCGACGTCGCGACGCTGATGCCGGCCGGCATGCCCGTGTACGACACGCAGTTCCAGATCGACTACTACCGGCCGGTACGCGGCAACCGCCTGCTGTTCGGCGGGCAGGGCACCGGCACGTGCTGGGCGCAGCCCGACGTGAACGCGTACCTGCTGACGCGGCTGAATACGGTGTTCCCGCAGGTCGACGGCCAGTTCGCGCTCGACTACTGCTGGAGCGGCGTCAGCGACTTCACGTTGAACGGCGCGACCGACAGCCGCAAGACCGACGGCCGCGTGCCGATGTACATGGTGCAGGGCTGGAGCGGCCACGGCGTCGCGCAGACGGTGCGGATCGGCAAGGCGATCTGCGACGATTTCGTCGGCCGTAACGACGATTTCTCGATGCTGACCGGCATCGATCACCGCGCGATTCCGCTCGGCCGCCAGTTGTCGCCGATCGCGATTCCCGCTGCGAAGGCCGCGATGAGCGTGATGAGCGCGCTCAACCCGGGGCGGATGATCTCGTTCTGACCGGACTGCGGCCGGCCATGAAAAAGCCCGATGCGATCGCTCGCATCGGGCTTTTTTACATGCGGAAACGGCGGCGCTTACGCGATCCGCTTCGCGAGTTCGACGGCCTTGCCGATGTACGACGCAGGCGTCATCGCGAGCAGGCGGTCCTTCGCATCCTGCGGGATCGCGAGCGTGCCGACGAATTCCTGCAGCGCTTCGCGCGTGATGCCCTTGCCGCGCGTCAGCTCCTTCAGTTGCTCGTACGGGTTCTCGATGCCGTAGCGGCGCATCACCGTCTGCACCGGCTCGGCGAGCACTTCCCAGCAGTTGTCGAGGTCTTCGTTCAGGCGTTGCGGGTTCACTTCGAGCTTGTCGAGGCCACGGATCAGCGAGTCGTACGCGAGCAGCGAGTAGCCGAGCGCGACGCCCATGTTGCGCAGCACCGTCGAGTCGGTCAGGTCGCGCTGCCAGCGCGACACCGGCAGCTTGTCGGCGAGGTGGCGCAGCGTCGCGTTCGCGAGGCCGAGGTTGCCTTCCGAGTTCTCGAAGTCGATCGGGTTGACCTTGTGCGGCATCGTCGACGAGCCGATTTCACCGGCCTTCGTCTTCTGCTTGAAATAGCCGACCGAGATGTAGCCCCACACGTCGCGGTCGAGGTCGAGCAGGATCGTGTTCGCGCGCGCCACGGCGTCGAACAGCTCGGCCATGTAGTCGTGCGGCTCGATCTGGATCGTGTACGGGTTGAACGTGAGCTTCAGGCGGTTCTCGATCACGTCGCGCGAGAACGCTTCCCAGTCGAATTCCGGATACGCCGAAAGGTGCGCGTTGAAGTTGCCGACCGCGCCGTTCATCTTGCCGAGGATCTCGACCTTTTCGATGCGTGCGATCGCGCGATCGAGGCGGGCCGCGACGTTTGCGAGTTCCTTGCCGAGCGTCGTCGGGCTGGCCGGCTGGCCGTGCGTGCGCGACAGCATCGGCTGCTCGGCATGCGCGTGCGCGAGTGCGACGAGGCGCTGGTAGACCGTGCGCAGCGCCGGCAGGATCACGTGTTCGCGCGCGCCGGCGAGCATCATCCCGTGCGACGTGTTGTTGATGTCTTCCGACGTGCACGCGAAGTGGATGAATTCGCTGGCCTTTTCGAGTTCTTCCTGGCCCTTGACCGATTCCTTCAGCCAGTATTCGACGGCCTTCACGTCGTGGTTCGTCACGCGCTCGATTTCCTTGATGCGGGCGGCGTCGTGCGCGGTGAAGCGCTCGGCGAGCTGCAGCAGGAACTGTTCGGACGCAGCGGAGAAGCGCGGGACTTCCGCGAAGCCGGCGCGCGACAGCGCGATCAGCCAGTGCACCTCGACGGTGACGCGGTGGCGCATGAAGGCGGCTTCGGAGAGCCAGTCGCGCAGCGCTTCGGTCTTGCTGGCGTAGCGGCCGTCGATGGGCGAGAGCGCGGTGAGGGCGAAAAGCGTATCGGGACGAGTGTCGGACATGATCGGGCGGGCCTTGGGGCCGGGTCGAGCGAGGGGAAGGAGAATCCGGCATTTTACCATTGGCGCGGGACGATTCCCGCCGCGCACGGCCGGCGGGCGCCGCCGCGTGCGGATGCGGCACCGCCGGCCGCACGCGGCGGGG
>NZ_JAAGPP010000173.1:0-16809 GCF_017104975.1 Burkholderia sp. Ac-20344 | reverse complement strand
CCGACATCCCGCTGCCGAACATCACGCCGAAGCTGTCGGACACCCCCGGCGAAACGCGCTGGCTCGGGCCTGAACTCGGCGAGCATACGGACGAAGTGCTGTGCGGCCTCGGCTACGACGCGCAGGCCGCGCAGGTCGACGCCGCGCAGGCGGCAGTCGCCGAGGCGCAATGGAAGCTCGACCAGAAACGCGTCACTGCGCCCGCCGCCGGGCGCGTGTACGACACGCTGTACCGCGTCGGCGAATGGGTGCAGGCCGGCAATCCGGTCGTGCAGATGCTGCCGCCGCAAAACCTGAAGGTGCGCTTCTTCGTGCCGGAGGCCGCGATCGCATCGCTCGCACCCGGGCGCACGGTCGCGATCCACTGCGACGGCTGTGCGGCCGACGTGCCCGCGCGCATCACCTACGTGTCGAGCGAGGCCGAATACACGCCGCCCGTGATCTACAGCAACGAGAGCCGGACCAAGCTCGTGTTCATGATCGAGGCGCGCCCCGCCCTCGCCGATGCGCCGAAGCTGCATCCGGGCCAGCCCGTCGCCGTGAGGGTGCCATGAACGCGCCGCCCGCACCGTACGCGATCGACGTCGATCGCCTGAACAAGCGCTTCGGCGACAAGCATGTCGTGAAGGACGTATCGCTGCGCGTCGCGCGCGGCGAGATCTTCGGCTTTCTCGGGCCGAACGGCAGCGGCAAGACCACGTCGATCCGGATGATGTGCGGGCTGCTCACCCCCGACTCGGGCAGCGGCACCTGCCTCGGCTACGACATCGTGCGCGACAGCGCGCAGATCAAGCGGCGCGTCGGCTACATGACGCAGCGCTTCTCGTACTGGGAAGACCTGTCGATCCGCGAGAACCTCGACTTCGTCGCCCGGGTGTACGGGATGCCCGACCGGAAGGCGGCCGTCGCGCGCGCACTCGACGGGCTCGGCCTCGCGAGCCGCGCGGACCAGCTCACGGGAGCGCTGTCGGGCGGCTGGAAGCAGCGCCTCGCGCTGGCCGCCTGCATGCTGCACGAGCCCGCGCTGCTGCTGCTGGACGAGCCCACGGCCGGTGTCGACCCGGCCGCGCGGCGCGACTTCTGGGAAGAACTGCACCGGCTGGCGGCACAAGGGATCTCGGTGCTCGTCAGCACGCACTACATGGACGAGGCCGAACGCTGCCACAAGCTCGCGTACATCGCGTACGGCGAGCTGCTCGCGCAGGGTACGTCCGCGGAGATCGTCGCGTCGCAGGGGCTCACGACCCGCGCGATCACCGGCGCGCACCTGAGCGAACTATCCGCTCGGCTGCGCACGATGCCGGGCGTCGACCAGACGGTCGTGTTCGGCTCGGCGCTGCATGTGAGCGGCCGCGATCGCACGCTGCTCGACGCGACGCTTGCGCAGGTCGAGGCACAGGCCGGCGGGCCCGCCGCGCTGCAGGTCGCGCCGATCGACACCGGGCTCGAGGACGTCTTCATTTACATGATGGGCCGCGCCTCCGCGCCGCCCGGCGGAGCGTCGTCATGAACGCGTGGGCGCGCCTGCGCGACGCGTTCTCGGTCGCACGCTGGTGGAGCATCGTGCTGAAGGAATTCCTGCAGCTGCGGCGCGACCGCGTGACGTTCGCGATGATCGTCGGCGTACCGATCATCCAGCTCACGCTGTTCGGCTTCGCGATCAATACCGATCCGAAGCACCTGCCGACCGCGGTGATCGTCGCCGACGCGAGCCCGTTCGCACGCAGCTTCATCGCCGCGATGCGCAATTCCGCGTACTTCGACATCGTCGAGACGCTGCCCGACGAGGCGGCCGGCCGCCGTGCGCTCGCACGCGGCGACGTGCAGTTCGTGCTGAACGTGCCGGCCGATTTCTCGCGGCGGCTGCTGCGCGGCGAGCGCCCGTCGCTGCTCGTCGAGGCGGACGCGACCGATCCCGTCGCGACCGCGTCGGCGATCGGCGCGCTGCCGGGCCTCGTGCAGCCCGTCGCGGACAAGGACCTGACGGGGCCGCTCGCGTACCTGAACGGCCGTCCGGCCGCGTTCGACGTCGTGCTGCACCGGCTCTACAACCCCGAAGGCATCACGCAGTACAACGTCGTGCCGGGCCTGATGGGCGTGATCCTGACGATGACGATGGTGATGATGACGGGCCTCGCGATCACGCGCGAACGCGAGCGCGGCACGATGGAGAACCTGCTCGCGACGCCCGTGCGCCCGCTCGAGGTGATGACGGGCAAGATCGTCCCGTACGTGCTGATCGGGCTGATCCAGGTGTCGATCATCGTCGCCGCGGCGCGGTTCGTGTTCGACGTGCCGTTCGTCGGCGGCGTGTTCGCGATCTACCTGTCCGCGCTGCTGTTCATCGCCGCGAACCTGACGGTCGGCATCACGCTGTCGTCGCTCGCGCAGAACCAGTTGCAGGCGATGCAGCTCGCGGTGTTCTACTTCCTGCCGAACATCCTGCTGTCGGGCTTCATGTTCCCGTTCGCCGGAATGCCGAAGTGGGCGCAGTTCATCGGCAACCTGCTGCCGCTCACCTACTTCAACCGCCTCGTGCGCGGCATCCTGCTAAAAGGCAACAGCTGGAGCGACCTGTGGCCATCCGTGTGGCCGATCGCGCTGTTCACCGTCGTCGTGATGGGCATCGCTCTGCGCTTCTACCGGCGCACGCTCGATTAGGCGCCGCGCGATGAAACCGGCTTCGCGTCGCTCCTCCCACGCCGCCCGCGGCTGCACGCTGGCCGCGGCCGCGCTGCTCGTCGCCGGATGCGCGGTCGGGCCAGATTTCCACGCGCCGGATGCGCCTGCCACGCAGCACTACACGCGCGGCGAGCCGCCCGCGACGACGGCCGCCACCGCCGGCCCGGCCGGCGACGCGCAGGCGTTCGCATCGGCCACGCATACACCGCAGCACTGGTGGACGGAGTTCGGCTCCGAACCGCTGAACCGGCTCGTCGATACCGCGTGGCACAACAGCCCGACGCTTGCCGAGGCCCGCGCGCGACTCGACGAGGCGCGGCAGAACCAGGCGGCCGAAGCCGGCGCGACGATGCTGCCGAGCATCGACGCGAAGCTGTCCGCCACGCGCGAGCAAGTCGACACCACCGCATTCGGGTTGCCGGCCAACGTGCCGAATCCCGGGCCGTTCACGCTGTACAACGCGTCGGTGAGCGTGTCGTACGTGCTTGACGTGTTCGGCGGCAACCGGCGCGCGCTCGAAGCGCTGCGCGCGCAGGTCGACTACCAGGCGTACACGCTCGACGCCGCGCGCCTGACACTCGCGGGCAACGTCGTCGCGACCGCAATCCTGCGCGCGTCGCTCGCGCAGCAGGTCGCGCTCACGCGGCAGCTGGTCGACGCGCAGGCGCAGCAGTTGCGCATCGTCGAAGCGCGCTTCGCGGCGGGCGGCGTATCGCAGGCCGACGTGCATGCGCAACGCGCACTGCTCGCGCAGACCCGGGCGTCGCTGCCACCGCTCGAGGCCCGCGTCGCACAGTCCGGCCACCGGCTCGCGATCCTGCTCGGCGCGCCGCCTTCCGATGCCGTGTTGCCCGACCTCACGCTCGATGCGCTCGTGCTGCCGCGCACGCTGCCCGTCGCGTTGCCATCGACGCTCGCGCGCGAACGGCCCGACATTCGCGCAGCCGAAGCCGTGCTGCATCAGGCGAGTGCGAACGTCGGGGTGGCCACCGCGAACCTGTATCCGCGCTTTTCGATTTCGGCGGGAATCGGCTCGGAGCGCACGCGCATCGCGGATCTCGTGAGCGGGCTCAATGTGTGGAATGTCGGCCTCGGCCTGACGCAACCGCTCTTTCACGGCGGCGAGCTGCGCGCGAAGAAACGTGCGGCCGAAGCGGCGTACGACGCGGCCTTCGCGAGTTACCGGGAAACCGTGCTCGAAGCGCTGCAGCAGGTGGCCGATGCAATGCGCGCGGTCGAACACGATGCGGCTGCACTGCAGGCGAGAGACACCGCCGCGCAGGAAGCGGCGGCCAGCAACAGGATTGCCGGCGACCGTTACGCGGCGGGCGGGATCAGCACGTTCGACTTGCTCGACGCGCAGCGGCAGGCGCTTCAGACGGCGCTCGATCGTACGCGCGCACAGGCCGACCGGCTCGCCGATACGGCGGCGCTGTTTCAGGCGCTGGCGGGAAGCTGGACGGATGACGCGGTGGAGTAACCGGCTGGACGACGTTGGCACGAGCCGGATGCTGCCGTCTGCGCGCCGGTACCGCATGAGCGGCGTGCTTGTCAGGTGCGGCTTTCGTCGCCGTCCGCATCCGGTCGATGCCGGCCGGCGACGGCACCGGAATACACGCCACGCGTATCGCAAACAAAAAAACCGGCCCGAAGGCCGGTTCTTCAACCGCATGCCGCAAGCGGCGCTCGCGCGCCGAGCGACATCAGAAGCGGTGGATCATGCCGACGCCTACGCCGATCTGGTTCTGCTTCGAACCTGCGCCCACGCCGTCGCCGATCGACGTCGTAGCGGCGATGATGCCGCCCGTCGGGGTCAGCGTGTTGCCGCTGGCGTGCTGGTAAGCCTCAACTGCGTACAGGCCCGTACGCTTCGACAGGCTGTAGTACTGCGACAGCGTGGCCTGATGGTACTTCGCCGAGCTCGAGATACCGTTCGACTGCGTTGCCGCCGTGTACGAGTAGCCCGCTGCGAAGTCCCACTGAGCCGCTGCCTTCCAGTGCAGCACGACGCCTGCCGTGTTGAAGATTGCCGTGTTCTTGAAGCCCGAACCCGTGCCCGGGACGTACTGGACGTTCGAGTACGACGCCGAGATGTCCCACGCCGGCGTGAACTGGTAACCGGCCGTCACCGCAATACGCTGCTGCGACTGCGCGAACCTGTAGCCGTTGTTGATCGACGACACGGCCGGTTCCGCACCGTTGCCGCTCGAATCGAGGCCGTTCTGGACCGTCGAGTTCGCGCCCCACACGCCGCCGCCGAGCGTCGCGTTGTTGACCTTCTGGTAGCCGACTGCGATGCCTGCCGGGCCGTTCAGGTACTGGATCGCCGCGCTCCACGTCGAGCCGCGGTTCGTCGCGCCTGCGACGCCGCCGAACGAGTACGAACCGCCGACCGTGAAGCCGTAGAACTTCGGCGACATGTAGACGAGCGAGTTGTTCGCACGGTAGCTGGTATCCAGCGAATCGATATCGCCCGGGTGCGCGCCGTAGTAGCCGGTCAGCCAGGTCGTCGGGCTGTACGGCGACAGCAGCGTGTAGTACGCGGTGTACTGGCGGCCGGCCGTCAGCGTACCGTACGTTGCGTTGGTCATACCGACCCACGCCTGACGCGTGAAGATGCCGTTGGTCCACTGCGACGAGCCGTTAGCCGTGTTGACGCCGGCTTCCAACTGGAAAATCGCCTTCGTGCCGCCGCCGAGATCTTCGCTGCCCTTCAGGCCGAAGCGGCTGCCTGCCCACACGCCGGTGGACATTTGCACCTTCGAGTGACCACCCGTGGTCGCACCGACTGCCGACGAGTTGTTCTGGTAAGCGATACCGTTGTCGACGATACCGTACAGGGTCACGCTGCTCTGGGCGTGGGCGGCGGTAGCGGCTGCAAGGCCCGCTGCCGTCATGGCGAAAGCGACGCGCTTTTTCATTGATTCTCCGTCCTCAAAGAATGATTTCTTTTCTGGTGTGGTTTTATGACTGACACATGTGCGAGTACATGCCGACGCGATTCTGACGGATTACCGATCATTTCCCAATATGCGCCGTCGGTCATCGTATGATCGACGCAACGCACGGGTTCACCAAGCAGTTACATAACACCTGAAAACGCTTACGCTGCGGACATTTCCGGCATTTCCCGGTGAAAACCCTAGCTTTACATTTTTACTGGTGCAACACGCCCGTCGGATGTTGTCAGATGCCTTTGGCGACATACATCTTACGAATGCGCGACCGAGGCTGACGCCACGATTCACGCCGCCGCGCAGGATCGCTGACGTTCATGACACCCACGTTTCGCGACACGAAATAATGAAAACGTTTTAGTCGAGGTCGGGAGATGATTGGGCGTGGCCCGGCGAACGCGGGCCGAGGGGCGACGCCGGCACCTGTCGCGCCGGCGTCGTTCAGTACGATTCAGCGCGTGGCCGGCTGCACGAGATGCGCGCTCACGGCATCGGCGAGCGCGGTCATGCGCGCGCGGATCAAGGCGTTCGAGCCGACCAGCGCAAGCGACGACGCCATGATCCGGTAGACGCGCTTTCTCGGCACCTTGGCCGGCTTCGACGGATCGAGCCACGCGTCGTGGCCGGCCAGCAGCTCGAGCGTTTCGAGGCCGATCATGATCGGCCACAGGCACGCGAGCCGCAGCCGCACGAAGCGGCGCGGAATCGCGAGCGTATAGAGGCACGCATCGCGATACTGGTCGAGCGTCACGCGCAGCAGATCCACGAGTACGCCGCGCGCGCGCGCCGACGCATCGGGTGACATCAGATCGGCGACGCCAAGCCCGTGCGCGCCCAGCACGTCGTCCGGCAGGTAGCAGCGGCCGATGCGCAGATCCTTCCCGCAGTCACGCAGGATGTTGGTCATCTGCAGCGCCTTGCCGAAGCGAATGCCCTTCTCGCACATGTCCGGCAGGTTCCAGCCGCGCGCGGCCGGCGTGTGCATGCCCGTCATGTCGGTCCAGAACTCGCCCACGCAGCCGGCGACGAGATACGTGTAGCGGTCGAGTTCGCCGCGCGTCGGCAGCGACGCGACCCGCCCCGACTGCTCGTCGGGGAACGTGCGCAGGTCGAATACCATCCCCGCCGTCAGCGTCGCGACGACCTTGCGGATCGATGCGCGATCGGCGTCCGGCTGCGCGCGCAGCAGCGCGAGCATCGGCTCCATCGAGCCGAGCAGCACGTGTTCGTGCGAATCGGTCTGCATCCGCGTCACGTCCTCGAGCGCGCGCGACAGCGCGGCGCCATCGCCGAGCCGCTCGATCTCGTCGCGCAGGTCGGTCAGCAACGCCGCCCGGCGATCGGGTGCGACGAGCGCCGTGTCGGCGATCGTGTCGGCCGCGCGCGCCAGCAGGTACGCGAGGCCGACCGGGTCGCGCATGCCGTCGGGCAGCACACGCAGCGTCAGGTAGAAGGAGCGGGAAACGTTCTTCAGCAGGTCGCCGAGCAGGTAGGCGGAATCGGTTCGAGTCGTCATGGGTCGGGAAAAATCGGCCGGCGCGGGCCCCGGACGCACACGGGCGCCGGGCGCCCGCGCCGGCCCGCGAGTCGCCGCATCGTCGCGCCAGGCGGGCGTCGGCCCCGGCGCGGCGATGCAAAATTCCCGCAAGTTTAGTGCATCCGGCTCGCGGCCTGCCTGAGACGGGCCGGATGCAGCTCGCATCAGGCCGCGGCCAACCGCCTCGCCGAGCGCATCGCGCCCTGAAAATACCGAATGGAAAGGCTGAAGTAATACATATGTAATTATTCGGTGCGACGATCCCGTCCCGTTCGACTCCGTGCGACACGGCGCGACCGCCGCACCGCCGGAGCGACCGCCCCTTTCCGACTCTCGTTTCGAAGGTTCACCGACATGCTCTTCAAACGCCCGACCTCCCTGCGCTACGTCCCGTTCGCCTGTGCCGCCGCGTTCCTGCTCGCCGCGTGCGGCGGCGACGACGACGTCGCGTCCGATCCCACCCAGCCGATTTCCGCGAAGGTCCAGGTGGTCGGCCATCGCGGCGCGAGCGCGCTGCGCCCCGAACACACGCTCGCGTCGTACCGCAAGGCGATCGAGGACGGCGCCGACGTGATCGAGCCCGACCTCGTGTCGACCCGCGACGGCGTGCTCGTCGCGCGTCACGAGAACGAGATCTCGGGCACGACGAACGTGTCGACGCTGCCGCAGTTCGCGAGCCGCAAGGCAACCAAGACGATCGACGGTACGGAACTGACAGGCTGGTTCACCGAGGATTTCACGCTCGCCGAGTTGAAGACGCTGCGCGCCCGCGAGCGCATTCCGCAGGTCCGCCCCGCGAACACCGCGTACAACGACCAGTTCGAGATTCCGACGTTCGACGAGATCGTTGCGTTGGCGAAGCAGATGTCCGCGCAGACCGGCCGCACGATCCACCTGTATCCGGAAACCAAGCATCCGACCTACTTCCAGTCGATCGGCCTGCCGCTCGAGGACCGTCTCGTCGATGCACTGCTGAAAGATTCGTACACGGCGCGCACGGCGACCGTCTACATCCAGTCGTTCGAGGTCGCGAACCTGAAGACGATCCGCAACCGGATCAAGTCGAGCCAGCCGAACTGGAAGCTCGTGCAGTTGATGGACGAAGCCGGCCAGCGCCCGTACGACTTCGTGAAGGCAAACGACAAGCGCACCTACGGCGACCTGTCGACGCGCGACGGCATGCGCGAGGTTGCGACCTATGCGAACGGCGTCGGCCCGTACAAGACGTCGATCATCGCGGTCGCCGCGGACGGCACGCTGCAGCAGCCGACGCCGTACGTGCGCTACGCGCACGAAGCCGGCCTCGTCGTGCATCCGTACACGTTCCGCCCGGAGAACAACTTCCTGCCCGCGTCGCTGAAGGATGGCGGCACGCCGGCCACGCGCAACACCGCCGGCTCGGTGCGCGAGATCCAGGCGTACCTGCGCGCGGGCATCGACGGCTTCTTCACCGACGATCCGGCCGTCGGCCGCACGGCCGTCGATACGTTCAAGCGCTGATCGCGCCGAACGTGCCCGAAGTACGGCAGCCCGGCGCGGCGCACTGTGTTGTGTGCCGCCGCGCCCGGCTGCGCCGCATCGATCAGATCACGTTGAAGTGATGCGTGCCGTCCCGCTTCAACTGATCGACCAGCCCGTACTCCCAGTCGAGATACGCCTGCATCGCGACCGCTGCGTTGTCGGTGCCTTCGTACGGGCGCCGGTAGCGATCCACGCGCGATGACGCCAGACGCGTCTCGCCGCTTTCGAGCGGCAGCCCGGCCTCGATCCACGCGGCCGTTCCACCGGTCAGCACCGAGATTTCAGCCGAAGCCGGCAGCAGCGCGCGCGCATCGTCCGCCGCAAACCGCGCCAGCAGGCTCGACCCGCACGTGAACACATAGCGCTTCGCGGGCGGAATCGCCGCGAGCGCGTCGCGCAGCTGCGCACGCACGGCGAACCACGCGCCCGGGACATGGCGCTTCACGTAGTTCGCGCTGGCCGTCACGTCGACGATCGCAAGCTCGCCCGGCACGGCCTCCTTCAGCCATCCCGCGAGCGTCGCGGGCGATACGTCCGTCACGGTCGGCGTCGCCGGCACGTCGCGCGGCGGCTGGCCGCGCTCGCCGAACTTCACCGTACCGTCCTCCGGTTCGACGACGCGCACGTCCCAGCCCATCTGCGCGAGCCACGACGCGGTCATGTCGGCACGCACGCCATCGTCGTCGACGAGCACGATCCGCGCACCGCGCACGGCCGCGTGATGATCGGTCTCCTGCACGAGCTGGCCGCCCGGCGTGCTCAGGAAGCCCGGCAGATGGCCGGCTTCGTACTCCTCCGGCGTGCGCACGTCGAAGCGGTACAGCGTGCGGCCCGGCTCGTCGAGCTTGGCAACCTCCGCGAGCGCGATGCGCGGCACGCCCGCGCGTTCGGCCACCGCGCGCGCCGCCTGGCGTGCGTCGGCGCGCTGTGTCGCGTCGATGTCGGCCGGAAAGCGTCGCGCGGCGCCCCGCTCGAGCGTCTGGCCCGCGAGCGTCCAGCCGATCGTGCCGTTGCGCAGCGCGGCGACCGGATTCGGCAGCCCCGCGTTGACGAGCGATTGCGTGCCGATGATGCTGCGCGTACGGCCCGCGCAATTGACGATCACCTGCGTCGCCGGGTTCGGCGCGAGTGCGCGCACGCGCAGCACGAGTTCCGCACCCGGCACGCTCGTCGAAGTCGGGATGTTCATCGTCTGGTATTCGTCGAAACGGCGCGCATCGACGATCACGACGTCGGCCTTCGCGTCGATCAGCGCCTGCACCTCCTGCGCGGACAGCGACGGCGTGTGCCGCTCGGCCTCGACCCATTCGCCGAACGACTTGCTCGGCACGTTCACGTCGATGAACAGTTCGCCGCCCGCGGCGAGCCAGCCCGCGAGGCCGCCGTCGAGCAGCCGCACGTCGGTGTAGCCGAGTTGCGCGAGCTTCGCGGCCGCGCGCGGCGCGAGATCCTCGCTGCCCGCTTCGCCGAACACGACGATCGGCGTGTCGCGGCGCGGAATCCGCGTCCACGCGTCGAGTTCGAGTTTCGACAGCGGAAAGTTGGCGGCCCACAGCGGGTGGCCCTGCGCGTACGGATCTTCCTCGCGTACGTCGATCAGTGCGATCTCGTCGCGGGCAAGCAGGCGTGCGCGCACGTCCTGGTACGACGCGACGGGAAAGCGGGAGGGGGAATCGGCGGATTGCGTCACGATGTCTCTGTCTTGAATGCGTTGAAGTCGGTGAAGAAAGCGGAACGGATGAATCCTGGGCCCGCCGGCGCGTGCCGGCAAACAGCCGCCCCGGCGGGCGTTGCATCAGGCGTTCGAATAGCCCGACACGAAGGGCTTCACGGTGCCGTCGTCCAGGTACACCGCGCGCTCGACCTTGCCGATGTTCGCGCCGTACACGTGGATGCTGATCGATACCTGATCGTCGAACGCGTTGGTCACGCGGTGGACGTCGCCGATGCGCGGCGACACGGCCTCGATTTCGCCCGGCTGCAGCCGCACGGCTTCGCCGGACGGCACCGGCCGGCCCGCCGGGTCGAACCGGTACGGCTGCGAGAATTCGCCGCCGCGCAGCATCCCGATCAGCCCCCACACCGTGTGGTTGTGGATCGGCGTCGTCTGGCCGGGCCCCCATACGAAGCTGACGACCGAGAACCGCTCGTCCGGGTCGAGATGCAGCAGGTATTGCCGATAGCGCGCGGGGTCGGGCTGCGCGAATGCGTCGGGCAGCCAGTCGTCGTGTTCGACGAGCGCGGCGAGCAGCGCGCCGCCCTCGTCGAGGATGCGCGCCTCGTTCGCGCCGGACGCGAGCAGCGCGCCCAGACCGTCGACGAACGGACGCAGCGGCGTCTGATGCAACGAAAGCGTACTCATCGGCTGGCTCCTCGAATATGATGCCGAATATGATGGATCGTCATGATGCACCCGAAAGACCATGCAGAACAAACATGAAAATTAGCGATATCGATGCTTTTGCAGCGGTCGTCCGCTGCCAGACCCTGAGCCAGGCCGCGGCCGAGCTCGGGATGACGCAGCCCGCGATCACGCGGCGCGTCCAGAATCTCGAGGAAGCGCTCGGCGTGACCCTGCTCGATCGCAACACGAAGCCGCCGCGCCCGACCGACATCGGCCGGCAGGTCTTCGAGCAGTGTCGCGCGATCCTGCGCGAAGTGGATGCGCTGCGCGAGCTGACGGCCGGCGAGCAGCCGCCCGCCGGCGAATTCCGGATCGGGCTCACGCAGGGCCTCGGCGAGCTGATGCTGCCCGCGCTGATCGCCGAACTCGGCGCGCAGTGGCCCGCGCTCGCGACGCAGGTCACGACCGCGTGGGGCGGCATGCTCGTCGAGCGCGTCGGCCGCCGCGAACTCGATGCGGCACTCGTGTTCCTCGCGCGCGAGATGGTGCTGCCGGCGCAGGTCGAGGGCGAACGGCTGCTGGCCACGCGGCTCGTCGCGGTCGGCCGCAAGGGCGACTGGCCGCGCCGCAGCTACCGGCTCGCCGATTGCCATGCACACGGCTGGGTGCTCAATCCGGACGGCTGCGGCTTTCGCGCAGGCCTGCGGCGCGCGCTCGACGCGCAGGGCCTGCCGATGCCGGTCACGCTCGACACCTATGGCCGCGACCTGCAACTGCAGAGCGTCGCGAACGGCTTCGGCATCGGGCTGATGCCGCTGCCGCTCGTCGAAGGCAGCCCGCTGCGCGATGCGCTCGACATCGTGCCGCTCGCCGATTTCAAGCCGCAGATCGATCTGTGGCTGTTGCGCCGGCACGATGCGGCCCGCTTCGACGCGCCGCTCGCAGCCATTGCCGCGCATGCGCGCACGGCGTTCGCGTTGCCCGAGCAGACGCACGGCAAGGCTGCGTGACCGTACCGGGCGGCGAAGGCATCGCGCCGCCCGATCGACGCCCGCGCCGGCCCGGCTCCGCTCACGCATCGCTGCGGCCGCGTTCGGTCTCGTCGACCGACGCCCCGCCCGTCTCCACCTTCGTGTTTCCGCGGCTCGCCGCTTCGAGCACCGCACGACCGGCCGCCACCGCGATCGCATCGTCCTGCGGCGTATGTACGCGGCTGCACAGCACGTCGCGATAGTGGCGTTCGAGCGGATTGGCGCGACTCAGCCCGTGATTACCCGACAGCTTCAGCGCCTGCTCGACCACACGGATCGCGTGCTCGGTCACGGTGCGCTTGACGAGGCCGCTCGTCGTGACCGTCGGTGCATTGCCCGCGTCGGTGCGCGCGACGTGATCGTCGAGCAGCACGCGGTTCGCATGCAGCCAGCCCTCGATTTCACCGACCGATTCCTGCACGCGCGGCAGCGTCGCGAGCGGTGCGCCCAGCCCGCTCGGCGCGCGCGTCGTTGCAAATTCGACCAGCCAGTCGCGCGACGCACGTGCCACCGCGTCGTAGAGGCTGCCGAGCAGCGCGACCATCCACGCCTGCTGGTCGGCCTGCGCATCGGCATCCGCATGGGTCGCGGCCGACACGGCCCATGCCTCCGGCGCGCGTACGTCGACCGCATGATCGGCCGGCAGCCGCACGTCGTCGAACACGACCTCGTGGCTGCCTGACGCACGCAGGCCGAGGTGATTCCAGCTTTCGATCACACGGATGCGATCGCCATCCGCATCGCGGTCGCGCGGCACCAGAAACACGCCGACCCGCGGCGCCGGTTCATCGGTGCGCGCCCATACGGCCAGCCAGCGCAGCGCCGGAATCCCGGTGCTGTACAGCTTGTGGCCGGACAGCCACCAGCCGTCGCCGTCGCCGTCGCGCCGTGCAATGGTTTCCGGCAGGCCGCCGCGCGACGGCGAACCGAGCGCAGGCTCGACGCGCAGCGCGTTGATCAGCGCACCGTGCGTGACCGCGCTGTCGAACACCGCGCGCCGCACTTGCGCAGGCCAGCGGTTGTCGGCGCGAGCGAGCGCGCGATGCTGCAGATAGGTCATCGTCAGCACCAGCGCGGTCGCCGGATCGGCCCGCGCGACGGCGGCCACGATCCGGCTCGCCTGCGCGAGCGTCGCACCGGCGCCGCCATGCTCGCGCGGCACGACCTGCGCGATCAGCCCCGCACGATGCAGCCGCGCGAAGTTCTCGTGCGGGAAGCGGCCGTCGGCGTCGTTGCGCGCCGCATCCGCGGCCAGCTCCGGCGCGAGGCGGTCGAGCAGCGCGGCGACGCGTGCGTCGTCGGCATCGTCGGTGGGCAGGAGGTGCAGCGAACGCGGCTGCGGCGACGGCGAGGAAACAGCAAGGCTGGCGGACATCGAAACGGATTCCCTGGGTAATACGGAAAGGCGGCAACCGCGGCAAAAGCCGCAACAAGCGGCAATCGATCGCCACGCGGCGCGGTTTCGCATGAAGTCGGCGATCTGGAACGCGCGCCCGATCGTTCGTGAGCCCACAGCGTATGCGCAGCGCACCCCCACTCAAACCATGCAAATCTGATATTCAAATCGGGATTGATTATTTCCATTTCGCATGATCGCGGCGTTAACCTGCGCTCCATTCCTGCCCGGCCGTGCGCCGGGACGTCCCTGCACCGGAGACCCAGATGAGCGTCGAATTCATCGGCATGATCCAGAGCCAGAAGCAGTCGGAAATCCACCCGGCGTCCGGCCCTGTCGTCGACCCCGACTACGTGCGCGACTTTGCGCGCGCCCACGAGACGGCCGGCTTCGACCGGATCCTCGTGCCGCACCACTCGACCGGCCCGTCGGCCACGCTGACGATCGCGTTCGCGGCGGCCGCGACCGAACGCATCCACTTCATGCTCGCGCATCGTCCGGGCTTCACCGCGCCGACGCTCGCCGCGCGGCAGATCGCGACGCTCGACCAGTTCAGCCGCGGCCGGCTCGCCGTGCACTTCATCTCCGGCGGCTCGGACAGCGAACAGCAGCGCGACGGCGATTTCCTCGACCACGATGCGCGCTATGCGCGCACCGACGAATACCTCGGCATCCTGCGGCGGATCTGGACCGAAGCGCAGCCGTTCGATCACGACGGCACGCACTACCGGTTCAAGCAGGGCTTTTCGGAAGTGAAACCGTTCCAGCAGCCGCATGTGCCGATCTATTTCGGCGGCGCATCGGAAGCCGCGCTCGCCGTGGCCGGCAAGCACGCGGACGTCTACGCGCTGTGGGGCGAATCGCTCGACCAGGTGCGCGACCTGACGACACGCGTGCGCGCCGAAGCCGCGAAGCACGGCCGGCAGGTGCGCTTCTCCGTGTCGTTCCGCCCGATCCTCGCCGCGACGGAAGACGAAGCGTGGGCGCGCGCGCATCGCATCCTCGACGAAACGCGCCGGCTGCGCGAAGCGGCCGGGCTCGGCGCCGGCGGCCCGCAGCAGAGCGAAGGCGCGCGCCGCCTGCTCGCCGCGGCCGAACGCGGCTCGCGCGTCGACAAGCGGCTGTGGACCGAGATCGCGAAGCTCACCGGCGCGCGTTCGAATTCGACGGCACTGGTCGGCACGCCCGAACAGGTCGCCGACGCGCTGCTCGACTACTACGACCTCGGCGTCACGACGTTCCTGATCCGCGGCTTCGATCCGCTGGAAGACGCGATCGACTACGGCCGCGAACTGATTCCGCGCGTGCGCAGCGCCGTCGCTGCACGCGACGCGGCGCGCCGCGCCGCCTGACGCCACCAGGGAGACCCATACGATGTCCGCCGTTCTGTCCACGCCCGAACGCACTGCGTCGGGCCTTACGCTCGCCGCGTCGCCGCGCCAGCATTTCTGGTTCGATCCGCCGGCACCGCGCGTCGACGTCGCTGCCGAGCGCCGTCACCGTCAGGAGCGGCTCGCGGCCGCGTTCCGCCTGTTCGCACGCTTCGGCTTTGCACAGGGGCTCGCCGGCCACATCACCGCACGCGACCCCGAACTGCCCGATCACTTCTGGGTGAACCCGCTCGGCGTGCATTTCTCGCAGATCAAGGTGTCCGACCTGCTGCTCGTCAACGCGCGCGGCGAAACCGCGATCGGCACGCGGCCGCTGAACAAGGCCGCATTCGCGATCCATGCGGCGATCCACGAAGCGCATCCGCACATCGTCGCCGCCGCGCATACGCACTCGACGTACGGCAAGGCGTGGTCGACGCTCGGGCGCCCGCTCGATCCGCTCACGCAGGACGCATGCGTGTTCTACGAAGACCACGCGCTGTTCGACGACTTCACGGGGATGGTCGTCGACACGAGCGAAGGCGCACGGATCGCAGAGGCGCTCGAGAAGCCGGACGGCACCACGCACAAAGGCGTGATCCTGAAGAACCACGGGATCCTGACCGCCGGCCCGACGGTCGAGGCCGCCGCGTGGTGGTACATCGCGCTCGACAACGCCGCGCACACGCAGTTGCTGGCCGAGGCGGCGGGCACGCCGCAGCCGATCGATCACGCGACCGCGCGCCACACGCACGGCCAGATCGGCGGCCCCGAAGGCGCGCTGCATGCGTTCGACAGCCTGTTCGCGCGCGTCGTCGCCGACGAACCCGACCTGCTCGACTGAGCGCCTTTCCGCACGACCGGAGACCGACTACATGACCCGAACCACCGCACCCGCACCCGCCGACGCGCACGACGACACACGCCGCAAGCTGTTGCGCGCCGCCGGCGCCGTCGCGCTCGCCGCGCCCGCGATCACGCTGGGCCGCAAGGCCTGGTCGGCGCCGCCGCTGAAAAAGCTCACGTTCGCGTGGAACCAGAACGCGTTCTGCCTGACGCCGATCGTCGTCGCGCAGGAGCGCGGCTTCTTCGAGAAGAACGGCCTGAAAGTCGAACTGATCAACTACAGCGGGTCGACCGACCAGCTGCTCGAATCGATCGCGACCGGCAAGGCCGATGCGGCGGTCGGGATGATCCACCGCTGGCTGAAGCCGCTCGAAGCCGGTTTCGACGTGAAGATCATCGGCAGCTCGCACGGCGGCTGCGTGCGGCTCGTCGGCGCGAAGGCGGCCGGCGTGACGACGCTGCAGGCGCTGAAGGGCAAGACGGTCGGCGTCAGCGATCTGGCCGCGCCCGGCAAGCATTTCTTCTCGATCCTGCTCGCGAAGAATGGAATCGATCCCGAGCGCGACATCACGTGGCGGCAGTATCCGGCCGACCTGCTCGGCGTCGCGGTCGACAAGGGCGAGATCCACGCGATCGCCGACGGCGACCCGAACCTCTATCTGCTCGAGAAGCGCAGCAACGGCGCGTACACCGAACTGGCGACGAACCTGTCCGGCGAATACGCGCGCAAGGTGTGCTGCGTGATCGGCGCACGCGGCGACCTCGTGCGCAACGACCGGCCGTCGGCCGCCGCACTCGCGCGCTCGATCGTGCAGGCCACCGAATTCACGCACGACAACCCGAACGAAGCCGCGAAGGTGTTCGCGAAGTATTCGCCGAAGATCAGCCCCGACGATCTGCGCAAGCTCTACGCGACGCTCACCTACACGCACCATCCGACCAACGTCGACCTGCAGCAGGAAATCGCGTTCTATGCGGACGATTTCCGCCGCATCAGCGTGCTGAAGAAGAGCACCGATCCGCAGCGCTTCGCGCAGCAGGTCTATGCGAACGTGCTGGGGTGACGCGATGTCGACGATCGAACACGCTCCCTCCGCACGCACCGCGTCCGCCCCTTCAGGCGGA
>NZ_JAAGPP010000172.1:0-17073 GCF_017104975.1 Burkholderia sp. Ac-20344 | reverse complement strand
GGGTAGTCGAGTTGGTGTTCCAGTGCGTTCATCGGTGGGGCGTCTCGTCGTTATCGGTGCGAATGCGCGCCGGCGGCGGGCCGTGGCGGGCGGTGCGTCGATTCTATCGCCGTCCCGCGCAACGCGTCTGCTTCCTGCCCGGCGCGGCGGTATGCCGCCGGCCGGGCTGCCGCCAGTCAGACCGCGCCGCCGTACGCGCGCACGAAGTCGCCCAGGCCGCGGTTGTAGCCGGCGCCGACCGCCTTGAACATGAATTGGCCGTCGCGGCGATAGAAGCTGCCCACCTGCACCGACGTCTCCATCGAGAAGTCCTCCTCGAGCGCGTACTTCGCGATCACCATACCCGACACTTCGTCGGCGATCTGGATGTAGCTGTGGCGCACCTGGCCGAAATTCTGGCGTCGCGCTTCGGCCTGGTCGATCGTCACGACCACCGAGATTTCCTCGACGTCGGCCGCGAGCTTCGTCACGTCGATGAAGATCACCTCGTCGTCGCCGTCGCCGCTGCCCGTGCGGTTGTCGCCGCTATGCACGACGCCCAGGCACTTCGACGCGGGCATCCCGCGCTTCGGGAAATCGTCGCCCGGCTGGATGAAGGTTTCCTTGCGCTCCATCGTGCGCACTTCGCTGTTGTAGAACACGAAGTGCTGATCCGAGATCAGCTTCGGATTGCTCTGCGCGTCGTACTTGCACAGGAACACCGACACGTCGAGATCGAAATCCGTACCCGTGTCCGTCGCATTCGCGTCCCAACCGAGACCGATGCGAAACTTCTGCGTGCCGGGCGCTTCCTTCGACAGGTTGACGCGACCGCCTTTCGACAAATTGATCATCTGAACCTCTTCTGCTGGAACCGCCGGTGCGCCGGCGGCAATGCCGGGCCGCCCTGCGCGGCCCCTCGTTGATCGTTTTCGACCTGCACGTGACGCGTGGTCACTCGCCGGCTACGGCCGTCCGATCTTCCTTGCGCTGCACGATGATCGACGACCACACGGCCGCGGCAATCATCGCCGCGCCGATCAGGCCCGTGACGACCTCGGGCACCTCGAGCTTCACGCCGAGGAACATGATCGTTGCGAGTGCACCGATCGCCCAGAATGCGCCGTGCTCGAGATAACGGTACTGCGCGAGCGTGCCCTTCTTCAGCAGCACGAGCGTCATCTCCCGGATATAGGCTGCGCCGACGCCGAGGCCGAGCGCGATCAGGAAGATGTTGTTCGACAGCGCGAACGCACCGATCACGCCGTCGAAGCTGAACGACGAATCGAGCACTTCGAGATACATGAAACCTGCGACGCCTTCGCGCACCACGCGCGTGCCGGTTTCCTCGCCGCCGATCAGATCGCCTATGCCGTGCGCGATCACGAAGCTGATCACGCCGAGCGCGCCCGCGAGCAGGAAGCTGACCTGCTCGGCGGCCGGCACGTAGAACGACGCGATGATCACGATCGCGAGCGTCAGCGCCACTTCAAGCGCCGTGATGCGGCCGAGATGACGCATCGGGCCTTCGAGGAAGCCGATCCAGTGCTCGTCCTTCTCGGTGTCGAGCATGAACTTGAAGAACACCATCAGCAGGAACGCGCCGCCGAATGCGGAGACCTGGTGATGCGCGGACGTGAGGATCGCCGCGTACTTCTCCGGCGACTCGATCGCGAGCGTCAGCGCGTCCCACATGCCGATGTGGCCGATCACCGCGACGATCAGCAGCGGGAACACGAGCCGCATGCCGAACACGGCGACCGGCAGGCCGAACACCATGAAGCGGTTGCGCCACTTCTCCGACCAGTTCTTGAGTACCGATGCGTTGACGACCGCGTTGTCGAGCGACAGCGAAATTTCGAGCACGCACAGGACCGCGACGATCAGCATGTCCTTCACGCCGCCGAGAAGATAGGCCGCGATCAGCGCGAGCACCGTGAGCGATAACGGGATCTTGAAGTCTTTCAACATGATGGGGTAATCGAGTTCAGAAAAAGGGGCAGGCGGGACGCGCTTACTTCGCGCGCACCCAGTCGCAGAATTCCTGCGTGATCAGTTGTTCGTAGATCTGTTCGTCGCTCACGTCGAGCGATTCGAGATGCAGGAAGCCGACGTTCGGCATTTCCTCCGCGACTTCCGCGAGAAAGTCGAATTCGCTCGGATCGCCGACGCCGACGAGCGACCAGTACAGCGGGAAGTGCTGCGAGTCGGCCAGCAGCTGGCGCACGCGCTTGCGGTCGTTCTTCGGGTTCTGCCCGTCGGTGACGAACAGCACCCACGCGGGCAGATGGCCGTTCACCGGCGCGGCTGCCGGCGCGGCCGTGTCGTCCGCGCCGCCGAACAGCCGGCTCAGGAAACCGCGCTTTTCTTCGCGCTTCGGCTCCGGCGCGCGGAAGAAGAAGTCGACGATGTCGTTCATCACCGGTGCGTACTGCGTGCCGCCCCACTTCTCGATCCGCGCATTGAGCACGTGATCGGAAATGTATGAGCCGTAGTTGTCCGGCGTCGCGGTCGGCAGGCGGTCGTAGCCTTCGGTGAAGGTCCACGTGTCGACTTCGCCGTTGTCGTCGAACTTCAGAGCGATGCCGAGAATCCGGTCGTGCGTCTCCTGGATCACGCCCGACTGGTACAGCGGCTTCGCGGAGCCCGAGATGTCGAGCGCCGCGCCGACGCGCACGACGGGCGGCTTCAGGATCTGGCGTTTTTCGAGGACGATCGCGACCTTCGCCGCGCGTTTCTCAAGCGTAATCATGCGGTGTTCTCTCGGTTCTCTTGGTTGTTAGTTCTGCTTCGGAGCGAATCGGGTGATCAGGTCCTGTTCGAGCTGGCGCAGGCGCGGCGCGTCCTGCTCGCGCTGGCGCTTGCCGTCGGCGATGATCTGCGTGATGTCGTCGAACGCGCCGAACAACTGCTGCTGCGCGTATTCGAACGTGTCGGTCGAGATGACCGGGCGCTGGCCGAGCTTCGCGACTTCCTGTGCGTTCTGGCGGTTCAGGTCCGCCTGCGCGCGGATCGCCTCGTCGGCTGCGTCGTACGTCGCGTTCGCGAGCGCCGCGGCGCGCTTCGTGCTGAGCTGCTCGAGGTAGAGCGCGAATGCGTTGGTCCACGCGGGGATCAGCACCGTCTTGATCGTCATGAATTTCGACGTCAGCGTGCGTTTCTGGTCCTGCTCCATCCGGATCTGCGGCGCGAGCTGCTTCGACATCAGCATCGCGCGGTCGAGATCGTCGAGCTTGCTTTCGAGCGCGTCGACCTTGCGCTTCACGTCGAGCAGGCGCTGCGCGGCGAACGCGTCGTCCGCCGGCTGCTGGCCGGCCGCGAGATGCGCGCGCAGCGTCGCGAGCGCCGTTTCGCCGTGCGCCTTCGACTGCGCGAGCTCCTGGTGCAGCGCGTAGTTGTCGTTGTACATCCGCTCGAGTTCGTCGATGCCGGCCTTCTGGCGCTGCGCATGGTTCTCGAGCTCGACGACGAGCGTGTCCATCCGCTTGCTCACCGACTCGTATTGCGACAGCAGCTTCTCCTTGGTCGAGCGGAACAGCCGCGTGACCTGCGTGAGCAGCCCGCCCTTGTCGGCGCCGCGCGGGTCGAGCCCTTTAGCGGTCGCGATCAACTCGTTGAGCTTGTCGCCGAACTGGTCGGCGTCCGACGCGCGGACGCTCGCGAGGATCTGCTGGGAGAAGGCGGCGATCCGCGTGCCCTGCGCCGCGCCGAGCTGATCGATCTCGTCGACGGTGATCAGGCGCGCGTGTTCCGTCGGCTGCACGGCCGGCACGGCGACGTTGGCCAAGTTGGCGACGGCGGCTGGCACGGCGACGGGTGACAAAGACGGGGTGGAAGGACGATCGCTGACCGCATTGGAGTTCTTGTCGTCGAATAGCGGCTTCATGTGGCTACCCCGTTTCCTTTTCTGCTTTTTGCTACGTGTTGTCGTGCGCGCGAGGCGCGCTTGCGCGATTGCCGTCGTGCTCTCTCACGGACGGCAGACGGACAATAAAGGGCGACGGTGCGGCGCGTCAAGCCAGGCAATTCTTTCAATTTCCATACGCTTCGTAATATATGCGATGGGAATCTCGATGCCGCCTCCGGCAACGTCAGGACAAATGCCTTGATGGAGCGCGAATCCGGACTCATCTGGACACGCCGACGGAGAGAAATTGAAAGTATTTTGAAAGAATTAGCCTGCCGCCATTCCGCTGATTGTTACAGATTGCTTAACGCGGGCGTCGCGTCCTAGTACGAATAGCCTTGCGACGCCGGGCGCGCATCGTGACGGCGGCCCCACCACGGCAAGTACGCGTTGTTCTCCCCGCGCGCGCGGAACCAGTCCTTGCCGGGATCGATCGGTGTCAGCTTCGACGGCGCGACCACCACCACGGCCGTCGGATGCTCGGCGTCGGTCGTCCCCGCCACGAGCACGTTTCCGCCGAGATGATTTGCGCGACCGATCGCGAGCGCCACATCGGTCAACGCCGTGCCGGCCCCCATGTCACCGAGCAGTGCCGACGTGTTGAAGGTTTCGCCGCGGAGGTCGCTTTGCGGCACGGCTTCCGCGAGCCCTTGCGAAAGGGACGCAGCCCTTGCCGACGCGGTCACGCTGCCCTTGCCTGCATCGTGGATAACGTAGTTCAGCGACGAGACCGTGACGCCCGCATTGCCTGCCGCCGCCTCGATCGTCGACCTCCATGCCGGCGCCGCGCGGCCCCCACCCTGCTTCGCGTCGAAATCCTCGACGTCGCTTTGCGCCGCCTTGCCGATCCATGCCAGCGGTTCGCGCTCGGTCTTGAGATTCGGGCCGGCGAGGAACAACACCACCATGTTCTCGTTGATCTGTTCGTCGTGCGGTGGAAAGCTTGGCGCGTCCCAGTTCATCACCCACACGCTTTTGTCGGGATGGGCGGCCAGATAATCGAGTGCCGCATTCAGCGACGTGAAGCCGGCATTACCCTGGCCCAACGTCACCTGCACATCGGGCGGCGTATCGCGACTCCATAGATTTTTTGCGGAGGGGTTGCCGATTTCGAAAATGTTGACGGCACGATCCCGCAGATATGATGCGGCCAGTTCAGAGGCCAGCCTATCACCTGGAATAGCCAATTCGACTCGCATGCCAGCCAGTTCCCTCCATTTCCGCCGTGACCTCGCGCTGACGGTATAGAAGTAATCCTCGTTCGTAAAATATTGCAAACGAAAGAGAAGCAGAAGTTTGTCGACGTACTTTTCATAGAATCCGGAAAACGTCTCACTTCCCCAGTTACCGTTCGCGACGATGGAAACTGCCTGCAACGTTGAGTACTTTTGGGGCTTTATGCGCACCATATCGTCGTTGGCGTTCGGTTTCACCAACCCGAGCGTCCACAGCAGTTGCCACTCGGTCGGATAGTCACGACGCTGCAGCGGATTGAGCCACTCCAGTCCGACAACCTGGGCGACAAACGGCGCAGCAGACGCACCTTCGACAGATTTCGCCGATGCGGTGCTCGTCTCGGCCTGCAACGGCGAACCCGACAAGAGTGCCGCCATGACGATCGAGATGCACCCGATGCGTTTAGCAAGAGTGAAGCAGTGCATGAATATCCCGATCGAACCAGCCAACCCCGAACGCCGGTTCGGCAATTCATTCCCGTCCGGACGACGCGAGACTCGAAATCAGCGTCGCACCACACGATGTCTTGTGACCATCGAACGCGGCCGGCTTTCCGTCGACGATGACCTGCGGATCCCCTTCGGCGATAAAGCAGGCCTGATG
This sequence comes from Burkholderia sp. Ac-20344, assembly GCF_017104975.1. NCBI lineage: Bacteria > Pseudomonadati > Pseudomonadota > Betaproteobacteria > Burkholderiales > Burkholderiaceae > Burkholderia > Burkholderia sp. Ac-20344. The sequence goes on along the minus strand of NZ_JAAGPP010000172.1, from coordinate 11,348 downwards.
GCCCGCGATCGGACAGACGCACGTATCACCGAGCCGGGCGACCGGCCGCCCCATCACTTCGCTGACCGCGCTGCCGGTCACGACCTGACCGCCGTGGCTCGTTGCGTCGCCGACTCGAATGATTCCGCGCATACGCGCTCCTTATTCCGAATAGCCTTGCGATGCCGGACGCGCGTCGTGACGGCGCCCCCACCACGGCAAGTACGCGTTGTTCTCCCCGCGTGCGCGGAACCAGTCCTTGCCGGGATCGATCGGTGTCAGCTTCGACGGCGCAACCACCACCACGGCCGTCGGATGCTCCGCGTCGGTCGTTCCGGCCACGAGCACATTTCCACCGAGGTGATTCGCGCGGCCGATCGCCAGCGCCACATCGGTCAACGCCGCGCCGGCGCCCATGTCACCGAGCAACGCCGATGTATTGAAGATCTGCGTACGGAAATCGTATTCCGGCAGGACTTCCGTCAGCGTCTGCGACAGTGAGGCAATGCGTGTCGATGCAGCATCGCTGCCCTTGCCCGCATCGTGCACGATGTAATTCACCGACGACACCGGCACGCCTGCATTACTCGCCGCCGTATCGATCGTCGCCTTCCATGCCTGGACCGCACGGCTCGCGCCTTGCTTTGCCTCGAAATCCTTGACGTTGCTTCGTGCAGCCTTGCCGATCCAGGCGAGCGGCTCACGCTCGGTCTTCAGGTCGGGGCCGGCGAGGAACAGCACCACCATGTTCTCGTTGATCTGTTCGTCGTTCGGCGGGAAGCTCGGTGCATCCCAGTTCATCACCCACGCGCTTTTGTCGGGGTGGGCGGCCAGATAGTCCAGCGCCGCGTTCAGCGACGTGAAGCCGGCATTCCCCTGCCCCGATGTCACGTGCACGTCCGGCGGTGTGTCGTGGCTCCATAAATTTTTGGCGGACGGATTTCCTATTTCGAAGAAGTTAACAATCTGATCTCGCAAATGTGACGACGCCAGCCCAGGATCGAGTCGACCAGAGGGGATTGCCAGCTCGATATGCATGCCAGCCAATTCTCGCCACTTCTTCTGGCTATCCGCGCTAACCGTGTAAAAATAATCCTGATTCGTGAAATATCGAGTCCGGAAAAGCACCAGCAGCTCATTGATATATTTCTTATAAAATCCGGAAAACGATTCACGCCCCCGGCGACCATCGGCCACGATAGAAATCGGTTGCAATGTTGAATATTTTTTAGGATTAACCCGAACCATGTCATCGTTGACATTCGGCTTTACCAGGCCAAGCGTCCATAATATCTGCCACTCGGTGCTGTAATCCTTGCGCTGCAGCGGGTTCATCCAGCCAAGCCCGACGACCTGAGCAACGAATGGTCTGGACGCCCCGGCTCCGGTAATTGGAGCCGCCTTCTCGTTCAATGAAGCCGCAACTGCTCGCGGACCCGCAATCACCGTTGCAAATGCAAATACCATGATTGCCACAAGTCCTGGAACCAGGACTAACCGCTTCATCAGAGTTCCCATGCTCAACAACGCTCCTGTCCCGTCATCAGACGAAACCAATATCAAAACCGATACACCCAGCGCAAGAAGCAATGCACCGCCGGCGACTCCGGCACGACGCGGCCATGTAGCGATGGCCGATCTCATAAACTGCCTCCAAGCTTCAGGAAAAATCCGCCATCTCTTTCGTCGTGTATCTTGGAAGGCATTTTTGCATGATCATCCTTAACAACCCAATCTTGCAAAAATAATTTTTCACACTTTCCAGTTATAATATATTCTGCCATCTTACCATTTTGGCCCTCATCACCCAAACTATTGGCAAATCGCCAATCAGCCTGAATCCTGATTTCTTCAAGATCCATCTCGGTCAGATAGCAAACCCCGATTGCCACATCATAAGCCAACGCCTTTTCAGCATGGTCCTTGTTGGTCATGATGGTCGAATGGTTGGTGGGGTTATTCTTGTCCCCGCCGTTCAGAATCTGAAATATCTCCTTGTTCCGCCATTCGATATAGTCAGCACTCGCTGCCCCCGGATTGTCCTCCCCCACCACAGTTCCGTTCTCGTCGACCCAGCGACGATTTCCGGACCTCCGCGCTTCCATGCGGAGAATGGAATGATCCTCATACCGCTGCGCAGCCTCGGACGCCGCATCCCCCTGCGCTTTCAGCGCATCTCCCTCAGTCTTGAATTTTTCCGACTTCGCGTCGAAGTTGTCATACGGATCGTCATCGCGCTTGTTCTCCTTCTTGGCGTCACGCCCAGCCGACGGCGGATCGTAACTCTCGTTGAAGCGCCCTTCCTCAATCGGTTTCCCTTGCGCATCGCAAGCGCCCGACGGTTTGTCGTAGCGCAACGCCTGCGGAAGGAAGCGAGTCTCCTTGTCGAGCATCGGTGCCGTAATCGGGATTTCCCAGTCTTTTGGCGGATCGGCATTGACCGCCAGGTTCGTCAAATTGAACAGGTAGAGGGCCGGGCTCGTTGCAATCGTGAAAAACTTCGCGATCCACCCTTCATTGGAATGCGTGCCTCGTCCAAGACCATACCGTGCAGGTGGTGACGGCGGATACCAGAAACCCTCCCTCTCGTTCTTGTCCTTGCGCCAGTCATCCTGCCAATACCGATAGAGCTTGTTCTCTCCACCGACCTCGAAATTCGATGCAAACACGCGTTGCGAAAAAACACCCCACGCGTTCGTCGCACTGATCTCGTCGACACTCATCCCGCGCCAGCCGACTCCCTGAACGGTCAGGGCAGAAATGACCTGATCGTGCGGGCAACAGTACAGCGTCACTCTCCCGTAGGTGTTTTTCTGATACAGCCCATGCGCCTCCCGGTCCTTGGCTGCGCTATACGGCTTGCCCCCGTTCTTCGACGGCCTTGCGTTTTCCATTGCGCGATCGAGATCCTCCGCAGGCATCTCGAGATCGGCCCGGGCACGCAGGATATCGAAGTACTCCCTCAGCGTTTCCTTGCGCGCGACATAGGTCTCGCGCCCCACGCGCCCGTTCTTGTCGCGCACTCCGCGCTGGGCCCATGAGTCGGTCATGTTGGCCTCGACGAGACTGTACGGAGGATTGGCGAGAACATAGGTATCGGCGACGCAGCGCCCTTTCTTGCCCCATTGATCCGTCACCTCGGGCAAGCGGTCTCCAAGGAATGCAGCGGCAAGACCGATCATGTTGCCCTGGCTGTGGCACACGATCGTGATCGGCGCGTCGGCCTGTCGCTTGCGGATCGATTCGACCAGGCGTGCAAGCCGCAGTGCGCCAAGCACACCATAAGTGCGCGGTGGCGTGGAGTAGATTTTTCGATTGCCGATGCCATTCATGTGCTGGACGGTCAGCCACAGAAAAAGCCGATCGTTCAACCCGTCGTTCCACAGATCCGGCAGACTCGTACACCCGCCCGCGAACGGGCCACCGCCCCAGTAATTCTTTTCGTTGAGCATGATCTTGTCGCCATACTCCTTCAGCTCCTCCGCGTTCGCGGCATAGCCCCACCGAAAGTGGATGACGGGAGAAAAGGACGGATCGGGCTTGATGTACGTCTTCGACGACATGTCCGGATTCAGGAAACCGTCTGGCGTCAGGCTTTCGATATAGCTGACCGGCGTCATCTGCCCGGCCACCGGCCCCCAATGGAACAGTTGATCGTCATAACGCCCCATGCGCCGGTTCAATCCGGCACACAATCCCTTCTCGGCGTCCTTGAACCATTCCCCTTCCGAATTCACCCCGTGCACGAAAATGACGACGCCAGGCAACGGCATCTGCATCACGCACTCGAGGTCGTTGCGGTTGAACAGCGTCGTCCCCAGTCCACCGCCCACCGAAATCTGCGACGGGTCGTCCGTCGACGGTTGCCCGCCCGGGTTCTGCGCAAAGTTGTAGTTGAACATGTTGTTTTTCTTGAAGACTCAGCTCAGGTTCTCGACTTGAAAAAGCGAACCGCCAATTGTTCGAACTGATCGCTGCTGACCGGCGCCAGTTTGCCCTGCGCGTCGGTCTTCCCCTTGATCAATTCGCCCGACGCCTTTCGCACCTCGGCTTCCATGCCCTCGACCGGCTGCCCGTCAGTGGCCCGGACCAGCTTCGGCACCCGCCCCAGCGAGCCTTGGTCGAACTTCGGAAAATCGGCGCTCATGCTCGCCGGCCCCGCCCACGTATGCGACGCGGACTTGACGGTAAAACTCCCCGGACACCCGAGCTCGATATCGCCGCCATGCAGCTTCAGATACGCGCCGCCCGACGTCACGAACACGACCTGCTCGCTGGCCATGCCCGCGAGCTTGCCGCCGCCCGCCGTCATCTGGATGTTCTTCGCCGAATCAATCTGTGTGTCGTCGTTCTGGCTCTGCAGCGCCACTTTCCCCTGGTTGGCGATCGCCGACACGCCCTCGCTGTGCGCGAACATCGCCACGCCATGCCCGGCCTGCAGGTTGATCCGCTGCCCGCTCGTGTACTGCAGATGATTCTGCGCGACGACATCGACGTTGCCGCCCGCATGGGTCGTCACGGTCTTCGGCGTCGCCATGCTGATGCCGGCCGGCGCGGTGATGCCGATCGCGGCCATCGATGCGCCTGGCGATTGACCGCCGCCGGACGTCTCGCCATTCGGCCAGCCTTTCACCGTGGTCACGAGTGCATCGTGCGGCTGCGTATCCGGCGCCACGCCCTGATGCTGGCCAGCATAGTCGCCGAGACTCTTGAACAGCTCGACGCATTCCTGCATCAGTTGCAGATACTCGTCCCGCGCGAGGTGGCCGTCACTCGCGCGCAGCCGTTCCCAGGCCGAAATCAGCATCGCCTTGCCGCTGCGAATCGCCACGTGCGCATCGCTGCGTAATTCGGCGCCTTCGCCGCGCGCCGCCCCCTGCCCGTTGTCGCGCGGCTGCGTCAGATAGCCGAGGTTCAGCTGACTGTACGCATGCTCGCTCGCCAACTGGCTGCTGATCTGCCCGGGCGTATCGTCGAAGCGGATCTGGTTGTACCGCTGCCCCTTGATTTCCTTCGTCTTCGTGCCGGAAAGATAGCGGTTGCCCGGCAGCGCGCCGGTGTGACTGAAGGTCGCCGGCATGTTCGGCCCATTGGCCAGCACGCCCATCACGACGAGCCGGTCCGGATCGCCGCCGATATGGCCGATCAGCACTTCCATGCCGACGCGCGGCAACGTATTCGCGCCGAAACTCGGCCCGGCGAGCGCGCAGGCGACGCGCACCGGCGCGCTGTCGGACGGCGTGCCGCTCGTGCCGGCACCCTGCGCGTGCGCATGATCGTCCGCGCTCAGCCCCTGGATCCGCACACGGATGCGGCCCATTTCATCGCAGAACACCTCCTCGCCCTCCGGCCCGACGACGACGGCCGTCATCGGATGCACGGGCGGCAGGTCGACGTTGGGATCGTAGGCAGGCGTCAGCGGCACGCCGCGCCGCACGCACGAGAACGTGTTCTCGTAGCGTCTGTCGCCTTCGTCACCCGGCTTGCCACTCACGTCGGTCGCCACCGCGTTGAACAGCACGCGGCTTGCCGCGAACAGCGATTGCGCGCGCTCGTTCAGTTCCTTCGGCAGGTTGTTCCGCACGCAATGATGAAGCGACGTGACGACAAACTGCCGCTGTTCGGCCGGCAACGTATCGAGTTGCGGATGCTCCGCGAGCGCAAACCAGTGACCGACGGCCAGATCACGCACATTGCTCACGCCATCGACGGATTCGGCACGCAGTTCATGCGCCAGCATCCGGTCCTTGCCGATCCGGTCGAGATCGGACGACGAATCCCCGGCGTGCGGGATATCGATGACGGCGTCGGCCAGCAAATGCCCGAGATCGTTGCCGCCGTCGCCCTGATCGACAATCGTCGCCTGCTCGGTTTGCGACATGCGGCCGCTCTTGTAGTCCCACGTCGGCCGGACGATCTTGCCCGGGATCAACCGGCGGCTCGTCGCCCAAAGCGTGATCGAGTCACGCTCTTCGGTGGCGGCGTCGCGGTGGTAGCGAATGGTACCGGCGGCCGTCGCCGGCAACTTCATCGAGTCGTCGGCAAAGACCAGCGTATGCACCGGCGTGTCGTGCGCATTGCCGCTCGCCTGCTCGCCGGCCTTGCCCGCCTTGACGAATACGGTCGCCCCCTCCCGTCGCAACAGCCGCCGGATGAAGTGCGCGTCCGACTCGTTGACCTGCCGCGTAAGTTCACGCGCGGGGTAACGCTCGCCTTGCAGGCCGGACAGGTCGAACTCGAATGCGCCTGCAAGCGCCGAGCTGCGCTGGCGCCATTCCTGAAGCAGCACACCCAGGATGTCGGGCAGGCTCTTGGAACGAAACAACCGCGAATTGGTCCGCCGCTCCATCACGGACAGCACGTCGCGAATCGTCAGCTGGTAGCAGGTCAGTGAACCGTCCGACTGTCCGGTGCGAACGTCGGTGACAATGCCGTTGATGGTATGGAGACGCCCGCGATCGGTCGTCATCTCGACGGAAACCGGCAGCCCGATGAAGCCGCGAATCGGAAGATCGGCCCGCGCTGATACGCAGGTCAGATGCCCCTCGATGCCCGTCATCAACCCTTCGCGGATATCGGCATACTGGAGCGCAAGCACCTGCTCGAGCGTCTTCTGGGCAGGCCCCCAGTTCATGCGAACCGGCCGATTGTTCTGATCGACCACCCCGGACGCAAATGTGCGTAGCAATTCGGCTGTATTCACAGCGTGACTCTCAGGATTTTGTTTGACTTCGTTGTTCGGCGAGCAATCACGCCCGCTGGTCCGTCCTGGGAGTGCCGCCCGTCTGGTTTTCGGCGAGCATAGCAAATTTGTCGGATTGGTGAAGGCTTTTTGACAGGATTTAGAATCCTTTTTGCGAAGCGTCCGGACGGACTCAACAGTTCACATTCTTTCGAACCGGGACGGTCCCATCCGTGCCCGTCGATCGTGGTCCCGGTGTCGTACGTAACCGGAAACGGCGAGGCCGGAACGCACGCCGTCCACGAGCACATGCGTGCGCGCCGGCCACGTTTCGTACGGTCCGTCGTGCGTTTCGAGCACGAAGCGATCGACCGACCTCATCGCCGCGTCGGTATCAGTACGCTGCTTCCCCGCTCCATCACCTTGTCAATGCGCGGCCTTGCGATACAGCGCAACGTACCCCGCCAGCATCAGCAGCAGCGATCCGCTGACGCGATTCAGCCACTTCTCCCCGGCCGCCTTCCATACGCGGACCGAATGCACCCCCAGCAGTGCGTAACCGGTCATCCCGATCGCGTCGATCGCGACAATCGTCGCCGCGAGAATCGCGTACTGCGGCGCGATCGCCTGCGACCGGTCGACGAACTGCGGCAGCAGCGCGGACATGAACAGGTAGTACTTCGGGTTGCTCATCGCGACGAAGAAGCTCTTCAGAAAGGCCGTCCGGCGATCGGGCGTCGCGGGCGCGCATGGCTGCGCAGCGGCGCCCCCGCCGCTCGACATGAGCATCCGGATGCCGACATAGGCGAGCCACGCCGCGCCGAGCAGCTTCAGCGTCACGAACGCCGTCTCCGACGCGTCGAGCAGCACGCCCAGGCCGAACCCGACCAGCGCGACGAGCACGACGTCGGCAGTGACGGCGCCGAGCATGCCGACCATCGCGTGACGCAATCCGTAGCGCGAACCGTTGCTCATCGCGAGCAACACCGTCGGACCCGGCGTCGCGACACCGACGGACAGGATCAGCGCAAAGGCGAGCAAGGCGGAGAGCGACATGGCGTGGCGTTCCTTTCGAAGATAGCGGTGCGGGCGGACGGTATCGTCAGGATTAGCCCCGGCCGATGCGTACGGTTTGTTACGACGAATGCGGACTTCACATGATCGCATGTTCGTCCCGACGCCCGCTCGACGGTTGCGCGCCGTCGCCCATGAACGGCAGCCCGTTGCCTGAGGCCGCACCGAACCCCGAGCGCAACGCGGGGCCGGCGCCGTCGTCGTTCCGGCCGAATCAGTATGAAGTCGGCGTTCGCTACGCAACGGATGTGTTCCGCAGCAAGAAGGCGCCGGTCCGTGTCCGGTGGAGCGAAACAGGTCGTACGGGTCGTCACGATCTGACACACGGCGCCCCCCGCTCGGTGTGGCTGGCGACGACGACGAATTTCTGACGGGCGCGGAAGGGAGTGGCGGGGTGCCGCCAGAGTTTGCTATACTCTCGGTCTTCCGGAGAGATGGATGAGTGGTTTAAGTCGCACGCCTGGAAAGCGTGTATAGGTTAATCGCCTATCGGGGGTTCGAATCCCCCTCTCTCCGCCAGTATTCGATGCCCGCGCCAGCGGGCATTTTCGTTTCCGGAGAGAAGCAAGCCGATCGTTCGGCTTGCGCGGGGGATTCGAAGGAATTCGCTTGCAAGCGAATCCGCGGCCCGCGCTTGTGTGGGCGAATCCCCCTCTCTCCGTCAGAAATACGTGAAGCCCCTGATTTCCCTAGGAATCAGGGGCTTTTCAACTTGGCTCGCCGGCACACCATGCATCGCCCCGCCCCTCACGGATGCCGAATGTAATCCACCAACGCCCGCGTATACTCATCCGGCCGCTTGTCGCACAGACTCACCACGATCGCCACCGCGAACCCCGCCGGCACGCCGAACACGCCTGAACTGATCGGTTCGATCCCGAACCACGTGCGCCCGGCGAACCCGGTCAGTTGCGTGAAGAACGGATAAGTCGACACGATGTAGTACACACACACCGCCAACCCCGTCACCATCCCGGCAATCGCGCCACGCGTCGTCGTGCGCTTCCAGAACACCCCCAGCACCAGCACCGGAAAGAAGCTCGACGCCGCCAGCGAAAACGCAGCCCCGACCAGAAACAGGATCTTCCCGGTATTGAGCGACGCGACATACGACGCGAACAGCGCCACCCCCAGCAGCAGCACCTTCGAAATCGTCACGCGCCGCTGGCTCGACGCATCGGGCGCGACCATGCAGTAATAGACGTCGTGCGACAGCGCGTTCGCGATCGTCAGCAGCAGCCCGTCCGCGGTCGACAGCGCCGCGGCCAGCGCACCGGCCGCGATCAGCCCCGACACCACGTACGGCAGCCCCGCGATCTCCGGCGCGGCCAGCACGACCATGTCCGGCTGCATCTGGATTTCCGACCAGTGCACGATGCCGTCGCGAATCACCTCGACGACGCTGATCAGGTCGGGTTCGAAGTGATGCCATTGCGTGACCCACGCCGGCAATTCGGCGAACGGCCGCCCGACGAGGTTCGCGAGGATCTCGTACTTGATCAGCACCGCGAGCACCGGCACGCTCAGGTAAAACAGCGCGATGAAGAACAAGGTCCACCCAACCGAGCGCCGCGCCGACGCGACCGACGTGGTCGTGTTGTAGCGGGTCAGGATGTGCGGCAGGCTCGCCGTGCCGAGCGACAGGCACAGCAGCAGCGCCAGGAAATTCCGCTCGCGCGGCTTGCGCTCGTCGTCGCTCGCGGCTGGAAACGGCTCGTGCATCGGCACGGGCGGCTCGGCCCGGGCCAGTAGATCGTCACGCGCCTGCGTCCACGCGACACGCGCCGCCGCCGGATCGCGCGGAAAGTCGGCCAGTTCGCGCTCGCGCAGGCTGATCTCGCGCAGCGGCCCGTTGTGGCGCCGCAGGTCGGCAAGCTGGTCGGCGAGATGCCGGCGTGCGTCCGCATAGGATGCCGGCAGCCGGTCGAGCCGCGTCTGGATATCCGCGGCTTGCCGACGGTACGCGTCGCGCACCTGCTGCTCGTCGGTCGCATCGCGCACCTGCGCCTCGCGCGCCGCGACGCGCTCCATCAGCTTGCCATAATTGAACTGCGGCACGGGACCGAGCCCGTTCTTCATCGCGATCAGCGAAACCGGAATCAGGATCGCGCTGATCAGGATGATGTACTGCGCGACCTGCGTCCACGTGACCGCGCGCATCCCGCCGAGAAACGAGCACACGAGAATGCCCGCGAGCCCGCAGAAAATCCCGATCGCGAAATCGACGCCGATGAAGCGTGTCGCGATCAGGCCGATCCCCTGGATCTGCGCGACCAGATACACGAACGAACACAGGATCGCCGCGCCGGCCGCGAGCGCGCGCACGGCCGTGCTCGAAAAGCGTGTACCGAGAAAATCGGGAATCGTGTATCGCGCGAGCTTGCGCACATAAGGCGCGAGCAGGAACGCGACGAGGCAGAACCCGCCCGTCCAGCCCATCATGTAGGCAAGCGCGTCGTAGCCGGTCGCGTAGAGCGATCCGGCCAGGCCGATGAACGACGCTGCGGACAGCCAGTCGGCCGCCGTCGCCATCCCGTTGAAGGCAGACGGCACGCGCCGCCCGGCCACGTAGTACTCGACGAGATCGGACGTGCGCGACAGCAGCCCGATCACCGCGTACACGGCGATCGGCACGAACAGGAACACGTAGCCGAGCCAGACGCCGGAGCCGGTGGCACGCTCGATCCGCCACATCAGCAGCACGAACCCGAGAAATCCCAGCGTGTAGAACGCGTATGCGCGGATCAGTCGATGCGTCAGCATGAATCAGCGCCCGCCGTTCGCTTGGCCGGCGCGTGCCGCATGATCGTCGTACGCACGGCGCAGCGTGCGGTCCGCGCGTTGCATCAGCCCGATGTAGACGACGATCAGCACGAGGTACACGAGAATCGCGCCCTGCGCGCCGACATAGAACGGCAGGCTGAAGCCAGCGAAACGAACCCCGGCGAGCGCAGGCCCGAAGAACGGCACGATGAACGACACTGAAAAGCCGATCACCATCAGCACCCCGATCAGCGCGACGTTGAAGCGCCAGTAGCGCGCGTGGGCACGCGCGAGCGGCTCGGGAACGGGCGGTGGCGCAGCTGGCGCCGAACGGGTCGGAACGGTCATGCCGTTATGTAGCAAAAAGCCCCTGCGCAGGCAATCGGGATTGCCGCGCAGGGGCTCGTGCGCGTGATGCGCAACCGGGACGATCAGCGCACTTCGGCGAGCTGCTCGAGGATGGCCGGGTTCTCGAGCGTGGACGTGTCCTGCGTGATCGCCTCGCCCTTCGCGAGCGAGCGCAGCAGGCGCCGCATGATCTTGCCCGAACGCGTCTTCGGCAGGTTGTCGCCGAAGCGGATGTCCTTCGGCTTCGCGATCGGCCCGATCTGCTTGCCGACCCAGTCGCGCAGCGTCTTCGCGAGCGCCGCGGCCTCTTCGCCTTCCGGACGCGAACGCTTCAGCACCACGAACGCAACCACTGCCTCGCCCGTCGTGTCGTCCGGACGCCCGACCACGGCCGCTTCCGCGACGAGCTCGTGCGACACCAGCGCCGATTCGATCTCCATCGTGCCGAGCCGGTGGCCCGACACGTTCAGCACGTCGTCGATCCGGCCCATGATCGTGAAGT
>NZ_JAAGPP010000171.1:0-17314 GCF_017104975.1 Burkholderia sp. Ac-20344 | reverse complement strand
GACTACCTTGTATTGCTCGACGGATCGCCTCTGTCGTTGTGGCGCTTCCGTGAAGAACTTGGCCCATAGTGCATCTTTCCATTCCGAAGAGAGAATTGCACCATGAAAATTCGGGACCGTACACCTAAGCCCGACCAACTACATTCCGGCAGCTGCTCCGGCAGTCACGTTCACCAACAACGACTGATCACCGATCTGACTCGACCAATTTGCTGAGTCGTTAGCTCGAGTGGTCACCCCATCGCCTGCTTGCGTCATCCATGCATTGGCCACGGGGTAGTACCTATAAGTCCCGTCCCGTTCGGATGAGTTCGACCTGATGGCATTTCAGCAGCCCGCTAGGCAACGCTCAATCCACGTCGCAGGACGTAGCCTTGGTCGATCAGTGCGGGGAAGTCAGACCGCTGGAAGCATCAGTACGGGTCACGGGCTGCAGCCAACCACCCGCCATCGATGACGTAGTCGCTTCCGTGAATGAAGTCAGCATCCTCGCCTGCGAGAAATGCGGCCAGCTTTGCGATTTCTTCGGGTTTCCCGAAACGTCCGGCAGGTGTTTTCTTAACCGCGGCATCCACATCGGGAAACGAAGCGTCTGCATGCTCTGGAATCGCCATGGGAGTAGCGACGGCGCCAGGGCAGATAGTGTTCACGCGAATACCTCGCGCCCCGTACTCAAACGTCAGTTGCCGGGAAAGGCCAATCAAACCATGCTTCGACGCCGTGTAGGCTGCGCCACCGCCTGCAGCGCTGAATCCCGATGTTGACGCTGTGTTCAAAATAACGCCCTTTCCCTGCGTCAACATGACCGGGAGGATCGCACGCGCCATCAAGTACGGACCGGTCAAATTGACGGCGAGCACCCGGTCCCACTCATCCAACCCTGCTTCGTGCGCCTCTTCGTGGCCGCCGAGGATCCCGGCGTTATTGCACAGTACATCGACCCGCCCCCATCGCTTCACGATCTGTTCAACACCGGCTGCCACGCTCTCTGGCACACCGACATCGACTTCGAAAGCAGCGGCTAGTGTTGGGTTTGCAATCGAGTCAATGGCCGTCTTCAAGCGGGACTCGCGACTGCCAAGCGCAGCAACGAAAGCGCCACGCGAGGTGAACTCGTCTAACATTGCTTGACCCATCCCTGAGCCTGCGCCAGTTACAACGACCACTTGTCCGTCGAAACTTTTCAATTTTTCCTCCGCTAACCTTCGTAGTTCCTACACCTAAGCCGGATTCTTGACAGACGGTCACTAGTCTCAAATTCCGTCCAGCGCCCAATCTGTCGACCATCGCCGTAACGATTGAATCCGCGTCAGCCAATCAAGGTATCGGCATTACGGGATTTGGCAGTCGAGCCCGGAGCCACACCCTTTCCGTGTCGGATCGAGTCTCATCGGGGACTCGTAATGTCAACGCTGTCCCAGATGCCGCTTGACTACTCGCGATGACTTAGACGCGCTCGAGGCTCATACCTGAGTCGGGAGAAGGCCCACCGTCAATATCGGCACTCTCCGCCAGGCTTCTCCCTAGATTCTGAAAGACAGCTGGCTTGAAGAACTTGTAGTAGACGCCCAAGCCAGTGCCCGCAACTTGGATTGCAACCAGCGCGTAAAGCATCCACACGCATTCCCCCGGTTGGCCGCCAACGAGAAGCTCGAAATGCTTAGCGACCAGGTACACCATCCACAGAAAAAACACTGCTGACAGCGCTGGTGCTGCAAAAGAATTGGCCACCTTCGCACCGGCCCTCTTCCCCGCCTTCAAATACCATTGCAACGAAGCGAAGTTCACGATCGTCATCAGGATTGCAACTCCAGCCGTGCCTACACCTGACAAGCGCCCATAAACGAGGTTCGGATCCAACTGCATGATTACAGTCGCGCACAAAATGGCAAACGTGATAGACGAGACAGAGATCGATGCGAGATACGGAGACTGATGTTTCGCGTGAACTCGCCCGAGGAACGCCGGCAACGCTTTGTCAGAGCCCAAGTTGTGCAGGTAGCGCGACAGGACGTTCTGGATCGAAAGGCAGGAGGCGAAACACGAGGTCAGGACGAGGACCGAGATCAGGATGTGCAGGCGTGCATTCACAAATTTCGCAAACGCAATCGAGAACATCGTGTCCGGCGATTTCGTTGCTACAGCTTGAGCGTTAGCACCATAAGCAATCACAAGTGCGTAGGAGCACAGCGTGTAGAGCAGACCGATCAAAATGACCGCACCGTATGTCGCCCGAGGAATGGTCTTGTCCGGGGTTCGTACTTCGTCGCGAAACAGTGCCGTGGCCTCGAATCCGAGGAACATCGAAACCGCAAACAACACAGCGAACGGAACGTTGATGCTAGATCCACTCAGAGAGCTCGGCAAGAACGGTGCAATCGCGGGGATATCGTGAACTCCACCGTCATGAAGTACGAACAAGGAAAACGATACACAGGTTAAGACCTCCAAGATCATCACCCACGTCAACACCTTCGTGGACAATTCAACATGTAGATAGCCGAGTATCGCAACGAGAAGCCAGCAGCCGAACCCATAGACATACCAAGGCAGGCTGCTCCCGAAAACCTCCTTCTGCAAACTGGACGCGAACAGTCCGAAGAACACGCACACGCCGCTAAGAATTAGAAGGTATGCCACCGTGGCGAGAATTCCCGCCCCAAGTCCTGTCGATTTACCGATGCCAAAACTTACAAACGAATAAAAATCGCCCGGCCGCTTAACGATATTGTTTAGCGCCATGTAGCCTACGGTGAAAAGCAACATCGCGATAGTCGTTAGCGCATATACCAACGGCGTGCCGACACCGCCGAAAATAATCCCAAAAGGGATGTATCCCGATACGGATGTTAGTGGTGCAGAGAAGGCCAAGACCGTCAAAGCCAATCCCACAGCACCCATATTCCCGGAGAGCTTCCGCTTACCCTCACCCGCGTTTTCGTCTTGATTCATCTGGATATCCTTGGCCTCATCACAGTGGCGAACAACCCCCGGGACAAGAGAAAATGATGCGTATCAACAGGCAGTCGGACACCATCCGTCATCGGCGCGGCTCAACAAGAAGCACGCCTTACCAACAGAAGACAGCCTACTGGAGCGATCTTTACACCGCCCATTTTTGACGTCATCAGCCAAAAGGCATAGAAAATAACCTTTCTCGCATATCGCTCCTCACGCGCCACGCCGCAAACTCAAAACTAGTGCATCAGTGCGCGATTTATGTGCAACACCATCGATTCTAGTGCACCACCATTAATCATTTTTAGGAATCGTCCAAATGTCATCCTTTTGAAGGAGAGACACTGAAATTCATGGGATTTAGAATCCTTTCAAATGCGCTGAACACGCAATTCCGTAGGACGTTTCTTAAAAGGAAGATAGATCTTATGAATCTCGTTCACCTGCCCAACACGACGACAAAAGAGGAAGTCGTGCAGCTGCTGAAGGAAGAAGGCTATTGCATCATCGACAATGCAGTGCCGGTGGAGGTTATTGATAGCGTCAACGAAGAGATGAGCCCCTACCTTGATGACACCGACCTCGGTGGAAACAACGCGCTCGGTCGAAAAACGCGGCGCGCCGGCGCGCTGCCGGCTAGATCGTTGACGTCGCACAAAATGATCATGCATCCGATCGTACTCGGTGCAGCCGAAGATCTTCTTTGCGAGAACTCGACCGTTATGCAGTTGAACCTCACCCAGCTGATCTGTATTGATCCGGGTGAAAAAGCACAGTTTCTGCATCGGGACGAAGGCGCGTGGGACTTCTTCGACCACTTCCCGATGGACATCAACATCGAAGTCAGCACGATCTGGGCAATGGACGATTTCACCGACGAGAACGGTGCAACACGAGTCATCCCTCGCAGCCACAAGCACAATGAGCTACCGCATCTTTTCTCCCAATCCGACACTTTCCCGGCGGAAATGTCAAAAGGGTCAGTTCTCGTGTACACCGGAAAGACGATTCACGGTGGTGGCGCCAATCGCTCTCAGCGATCGCGCCGCGCACTCAACATCGATTACTGCGTTGGGTGGGTCCGCCAAGAGGAAAACCAATATCTTTCCATCCCCCTTGAAGTCGCTCGCACGCTGCCCGAAGAAATGCGAAAGCTGATTGGCTATCAGTTGGGCGGCGCAAGTCTTGGCTATGTTCGCGAGTTCGAAGATCCGGCCGTGGCGCTTTTCCCTGAGACGAAAGGCGACCCCAAGATCTTCATGAAGTATCTGGAGCGAACCGCGAAGTTCTCAAAAATTGCGAAGGGAATCTACGATTTCACCGGCGGCAAATAAGAGTCATAGCTGAATCAACGCGGCGCACTGACAGATTTCATTGGTTAGTGTGCCGATTCAGCATTTGTGCCACTCCAACCGCTTATCTGCTGCTGTGTGGCGTGGGCATCCAGCCAAGCAATTGCTCGCAGGCCGATTCGGCGAATGCTTAAACTCAAAACGTAGCACAAGCTATCCGCTGCAAATCCATACCGCTACATGGAATCCGACCGTTCCGGCTCGCGCCCCTCGTTCCGTTCTTCGTTGCTGCGTAGCGAACTGCTCGCGGGCATCACGTCGTCGTTTGCACTCGTACCCGAGTGCATCGCCTTCGCACTCGTCGCGCGTGTCAATCCGCTCGCGGGCCTGTACGGCGCGTTCTTCATCTGCACGATCACGGCGCTGTTCGGCGGCCGGCCCGGGATGATTTCGGGCGCGGCAGGATCGATGGCCGTGGTGATCGTCGCGCTCGTGGTTCAGCATGGGCCGCAGTATCTGTTCGCCACGGTCGTGCTGAGCGGCATCGTCATGATGCTGTTCGGCGCGCTGAGCTTAGGCAAGCTGATCCGCATGGTCCCGCATCCGGTGATGCTCGGGTTCGTCAACGGCCTCGCGATCATCATTGCGCGCGCGCAGTTCGAGCACTTCAAAGTGCCCGGCCCGCAGGGTCCGCAATGGATGCACGGCCCGGCGCTCGCGCTCATGGCGGGGCTCGTTGCGCTCACCGTGGCGATCGTGTTCGTGCTGCCGCGCGTGACGAAGGCCGCGCCGCCCGCGCTTGTCGCCATCGTCGGCGTGGGGCTCGCCGCGCAGCTTCTGCACTTGCCGGTGCGCACGCTCGGCGACATGGCGCACATCGCGGGCGGCCTGCCCGCGTTCGCGCTGCCCGCGGTGCCGTTCGACCTCGCGACGCTGAAGATCGTGCTGCCCTACGCCGTGTTGATGGCGATGGTGGGGCTGCTGGAGACGCTCCTCACGCTCAACCTCACCGACGACGTGACGGCCACGCGCGGCCGCCCCAATCGTGAGTGCGTGGCGCTCGGCGCGGCGAATGTCGCTTCGGGCCTGTTCGGCGCGATGGGCGGCTGCGCGATGATCGGCCAGACCGTGATCAACCTCGGCTCGGGCGGCCGCGCGCGGATTTCCGGCGTGACGAGCGGCGTGATGATCCTGCTCTATATCCTGTTCCTTTCGCCGCTGATCGAGCGCATTCCGCTCGCGGCGCTGGTGGGCGTGATGTTCGTGGTGGCGGGGCAAACATTCGCATGGGGATCGTTGCGCGTGCTGCGCAAGGTGCCGCGCAACGACGCCGTGGTGATCGTCGCGGTCACGCTCATCACCGTTTGCACGGATCTCGCCACGGCGGTGCTGTGCGGCATCGTGATCGCCTCGCTCAATTTCGCGTGGCAGCATGCGCGCGAGTTCCGCTGCGATGTACGCGATACAGCCGACGCCGAGCGCATTTACGTTCCGCGCGGCACACTGTTTTTCGCCTCCGCCGCGCATTTCCAGACGCTGTTCGATCCGCAGCGCGACCCGGTCGCCGTGACGATCGATTGCGCGCATCTGCATATGGCCGACCACTCGGCCATCGCCGCGCTCGAAGCGGTGCATGCGCGCTATGAGGGGGCCGGCAAGCGGCTCGTGTTCGCGCATCTTTCGCCGCGTTGCAGCGGACTGCTGGCGCGGGCGGAGGTGGAGGTGCGGATTTCCGCGTGATGTGTCGAAGGCGGGGATTCCCCGCCTTTTTTTGTTTGCGCTCATACGCTGCGGTGAAAAGCCCGCATTTCGCTGTCGGTGGACAAAAGACAGTTTCGGGAGAGGAAAAATCGGGCCTTTCTCGGCGCGGCGATCACACGTAGGACCCGCATTTGGCATTCCTCTACCGAGGGCTGGCGTTGACCGAAGACGCGCGAGTAAACCCTTTTGCGAAGCTGGTCAAGAAAGCCGCGGTCGCGACTCTCCAAGCTTTGGTAGGGTGCGGAATGATTGCGATAAAATTTTCCCAACCAGCCCGCCCTTGCGCAGCGCATTCGAGCGCTATAAGTCTCTCATCACAATCCACCATCGCCTCTTCCTATCTTTATCCGTCTAGCCCCCCGCCGCTGACGATTCGCTTCGAGGTAACAATCAGACCGCGCAAATATGCTATCTTGTTGGTTGCCACCGAATCCTGACCCGCGGGCTGAGGTGGGGCAATTCTGCGTGAACGTCAACAATACTATCCCTCTTCGTCTGCAGAGCGGTCCGAGCGAAGTTCACTCGGCAGAAATGCGAAGGTTTACTACGGCAGAGGACGAGGTGGACTGGCAAGAATCTGAGGGTTCGCCGTAAGGCGCAACATGCAGATTGCGGTGTGGCCGCGCACGACTATCAATGTGTGAGCTCGCCAGCGTGAGCCAAAGCATGATCACCTGAGGCGGCCAGGGCTGCGAAAACAGGACAGCGTTCGTGCGGGCTTTTCGAACGGGTATGCCGAAGCGCACAACTACCCAACCATCAAGCAGCCGTCGGTTTGCTGAAACGGGCTGACAGCCCAATGTTTGACGTAAATTGGCCATCCGCAAAAACAATGCGCAGGGTCTTCTCGCGAGCCCCTGGCGCATTGCTTCCCGGCTTAGGACCTCAATAGAGGCGAATCGGTAGTGTCAGGTAATTTCGGACTCGATCGTCGATGTTCATCGTCGGCTGATCGGTTATCTCGATCCGCTCGAAACGCTCAGCGATAACCGTCAACACCGATTCGATCTCCGCCCGACTGATCAACTGACCGGCGCAGCTATGCGTCCCCGTTCCAAACGACAGATTCTGGCTTTTTTCAGGAGGCCTCGTATGATCAAATAGATTCGGATTGCAAAAGACATTTTCGTCCCGATTTGCTGCGGCCGTCATGAAGCGCACGCGCGAACCTGCGGGAATTTGGACATTTCGAATTTCCACATCAGCCGTCGTAAAGCGAACAAAGGACAATTCCGGTGGGTAGAGTCGAATCAACTCGTTAATGACAAGTGCACGACTGGCCGGATTCGTTCTATAGAGTGTGAACGTCTCAGGATTGCGCGCAAAATGCTCAATGGCCGATGCGAGCACGTATGAGGGGTTGGGTGCACCCGAGAAGTAGAACAGGACAACCGTCTGCAGCACTTCTTCCTCAGTCATCTCCCCCTTCCGCTGCGATTCCAACAGAGAGTCAACAAGGCCATTACCCGGATTCTCGCGCTTGCGATCAATCATCGCCTTGCAACGCTGTGACAGAAACTCGAACGCTTGGACTGCGCTTCTTTCCTCAGCCTCGCCTGAAGTAGGACTGAGTGCGCCAAGGATCTTGTCATTTGCGACCAAAGCGCTTTCAACGTCCTCTTCAGGAACATCCAAGATGCGACACATTGTGATGTGTGTCGGGTTGATGCAGAGGTGTTGATGCGCCTCAATGCACCCATCCATTCCCATTGAGTCGAGCGCTTTCCCAGCTTCCTCCGCACAGATCTTCACCCAGTCTTTGACAAGCTTAGGGGTGAACCATTTATTCGTTTGCCTGCGCATGTGAGTATGCTTAGGCGGTTCGATAAAAAGGACCGTGTTGCGAAGCGCGTGCCATGCGTTGTCGGGCACCCACGTCGGCTCGACTACCGTCATCGAAGGGTGTCGCACAAACTCCATGTAGTCATCGTAGCGCGTGACAACGAAGTCCTTCTCCGACGTCTGCAGGACTGGGAAATCGCGTTGTAGTCGCGCGTACCATGGATATGGATTAGCCCGAAAATCCGGGCTCTTCCACGGGAGAACTTCGTCAATTTTTGATGCCTCAAGCATAGCGATCTCTCTTTCGATAATTAAGCGCGGCCGAAGGTGGACGTAACCCACTCGCTCGCTACATCAGCGATCAACTTGCCACTCGATGCGTCATGGCGGCCGGTACTACCAACCTGGGAAGCGCCGAGTGATTCAACTTGAACCACAAGGGTATCGATAGCATTGTTGAAAGTCTTATACGTGCTGTCGCCCAAACCGAATGCCGCGAACCGCAACTCCCGGAGATCAGGGCGATCCGCCAGGAGCTTTTTGTAGAACGGCTCGGCTGTTTCGGGCATAGCACCTTCACCATAGGTCGAGCTGATCAAAATTGCAGTTCCCGCAGCAGGTAGCGTCGAAACGTCAAATTCGTTCATGGGAACAACCTGCGTATCGATGTCGAGTGCTTCCAAGGCACTCGCAATGTCGTCAGCGGCCATCTCAGCATTCCCGCTCTCAGTACCAAACAATATAACGATGCTTTCCATTTCGCATTCCAACTATCTGTGCCGACCAGAGATGGTCGGCGGTTGCTCATCGAATCAAACTTAACATCTGCTGTACATCCGTTATTTTCTTTCGGCATCGTCCTTCCGGTGCACTAAGCCGTTCATATTCGTCGATGCGTCGCCAGCAATCAAACTTCGAAACCTGCGCCGGCAGCGATTGCTCAATGGATTTCAGTCCCGGCTTGCCAAGGCTGATCCTCCCTTGAGATAAATCTTCTAGAATCACGTCCACAACGAATCGCGAGTCCTTACGGTTTTCGGCAATCGCCCCGATTGAGCCTCGACGAAACCATCCGACTCTGTAGACATGCACGGTGTTCGGCACATCAACTTCCCCGAGGTTCGCCCCCAATCGTCCGTTGTTAAACCCGATCGCCGTAATCACAGTGTCAGCTTCAATCTCGCAAGGCGTGCCGTCGGTAGCGTTCGTCATCTCCACTACGGCTCGCCCCTCTCGCTGTGCAATCCCATTCAGCCTGCGGTGAAAGAGGAATTCGAGCTCAGTAGGCAAGTCGCCGCTTAGTGTCGAGCGATGCCCTCGAGCACGCGCGGCAGCTTGCGCAGCTTGAAGGATTGCCACTCGCTCGCATGATTCGTGGGCGCCTAACTCGAGCTTAGAGACACGGATAGAAGGGAGCGCACACAACTCCCGTAGCATAGAGATATCGAACTTAGCCAGGCTCGCTGAAGAGCGTCCTACTAAGCTAATTGAGCGAATCGGGACTGAAGTTAGCTCTGCTAAAGCGTCGTCATCGATGTCCGATCCGATGAATTGGTCGCTGGTCTTCGAAAGCAGTCGGGCAACATCAATAGCGACGTTTCCGGTACCGACGATCGCTACTCGCTCACCAAGAGGCCCCAGCATCTGGGCGGCACGGTCGTCACATTGGTAAGGCTTCGGAAAACCATTAAGTTTCCGCAGAAGCGCTCCGGCACCCAATACTTTGGCGCCTTGCGCGACAGGAACATCCAACACCGCATCCTCTGAGAGCCCCATCGCTAACACGACAACGTCGAAATTCTCTGCAATTTTCTCGAACGAGATATCGAAGCCAACCCGAACGTTGCCGATAAAGTTGACAGCTTCCCGTTCGAATAGTCGGTCGAATTGCTGTGCAATGCCTTTTACACCTTGGTGATCAGCTGCGACTCCGTAGCGCAAAAGTCCATAGGGAACCGGCAAAGCCTCGATGACGGAGATCTCCGCACTTGGGAGAGCCTTTCTCAGAAAATTTGCCGCGTAACATCCAGATGGTCCGCTACCAACAATCGCGATTGTAGGACTCGAAATGTTCATTATTCACGCCTCCTTAAAGCCAATGCGCCGAATCTACTAAAGTATGGACGTTTAAGGAAAATCATCTTCCAATCAGGTCAATACTAAATCATCGAGATTTTTGGCGCCTCCATCGGAAGGAGGATCAAAAAATGCGCCATCCCCTCAAAGCCCATCAAATAGCCCATTGACGAAGCGGCTACAGCTTCTTCGCGAGCTTACGCTGAGTTCGCGGAGGCACATGGCCAGTGCTTCAGCACCTCTCATGCTCGAGGAGCTAAGCATTGTTTTTCTCGCGAACTCAGCCAACTATTTGTTTTATCTTCTTAGAAAAAAACTAAGCAGCGAACGTGATTTCCCCCAATGGAATCGTCGAATGAAACCTCTTACCTCTCCAGAGCAAACATCCAGTGTCAGCCCGCTCTATAAAATCGATCTTATCGACAAAACCCACCAGAATGCTGTGACTGAATCCATCGTATATTTTATGAAGATGACACCGAAAATTAGCGACTGCCCCCTCCAAATACGGAACACCGGATGTGATCTTCCAGCCTCCACCACTAAACCGGCTTGCTTTGTCTTTTCCGAAGTGCTCGGCGACGCCGGATTGAGAAGTGTGCAGCAGCGTAATACCAAACACACTCGCTCTGACTATTGAGTCATGCGCTGACGATGCCCGGTTCACGCATGCCACTATCGATGGCGGTTCTGTCGAAAGACTACAGACAGAAGTGGCTACCAAGCCTACCGGCTTACCACCGTCAACAGTGGCGACCACCGTAATAGCCCCGGCGAACTGACGCATCGCGGCTTGAAAATCGAGCTAACGTCAATAGTGGTGTATGAACAATTTGACGGCGGTCGATTTCAAGCGGCGCGTTTCTGCTGAACCGGCCGATCGTCTGGCACCGGTTCGCCGTCCTTGAAGGCAACGCCCTCGAGCAACAGCTTGATCTTTTCCGGGCCGTTGATACGGCGCCATGTTTTCTCGGCTTCCTCGATCAGCTTGAATGCCAGGCCAAGGAAGGTCGGCCGCGACACGCAGTTGCGCGTGCGCGTCGTACGGTGGCGTACCGTCGCGAACGTCGATTCGATCGCGTTGGTGGTACGCAGGTGCTGCCAATGCTCGGCAGGGAATTCGTAAAACGCCAGCAAGCTGTCTCGGTCCTTCTTCAACGTCTCGGTCGCCTTCGGATATTTCGCCGCATAAATCGACACGAAACGATCGAACGCAGCATGCGCGTCGGCGCGGGTCGCGGCCATCCAGATCGATTGCATGTCTGCCTTCGCGCGCGCCTGTTGCGACTTGGGCAGCGCGTTGAGCACGTTGCCCATCTTATGAAACCAACAGCGCTGGCCACGCGTGGTCGGAAACGCCTCTTCCAGGGCGGCCCAGAAGCCCATTGCGCCGTCGCCGACCGCCAGCCGAGGGCCCACCTTCAGACCGCGCTTTTTCAGGTCGAGCAACAGCTCCAGCCACGATGCTTTCGTCTCGCGATATCCGTCGCCGATCGCCACACGCTCTTTGCTCCCGTCCGGTTTCACGCCGATGATCACGAGCAAGCATTGCCCATCGGAGTTCTCGCTGCGCAGCCCCGTGTGAATGCCGTCGACCCACCAATAGACGTAGTGCGACTCTGACATGTCACGCCGGCTCCAAGCCACATGCTCGTCGGCCCATTGCGCCTTGAGCCGGCTCACCACGTTGGCCGACAAGCCCTTGGCGTCATCGCCCAGCAGCACGCTCAACGCTTCGCCCATATCGCCCGTCGAGATGCCCTTCAGATACAGCCAGGGCAGCGCTGCGCTCACGCGAGGCGACTTCCTCACGTATGGCGGCACGATCGTCGAGTTGAACTTCACGCCCGATCCCGATCGATCGCGTAAGCGTGCAAGCGTCACCCTTTCAACGTCCAGCAAGCGCTCCCAAAACCACCGCTCATCGGCATTCCTAGCACCCTTTTTAACTCGACAAATATCGCTGCGCCGAAGACTTCCCCGTCATACGCCAACCCGAGCAATTCCTCGTATCCAGATGATCCATGGGATGTAAAGTTCGCTGCGACATGTCACTCGAACTCGCTCAAACTATTAAAATTCATAGCGCCCCGCGTCTCATTTCGTTCCGTAACTGCCAGTTTCTGACAATATCTAACAAAGCGATGCGTCGTCCCTATCCGCCATCGCTCCGTCGGTAGACAGATGCTCACATCGCCGTAAATCCGCCATCAATCACGTGTTCAGCTCCGGTCGTATAACTTGCCTCGTCTGAGGCAAGGTAAACAACGAGAGTTGAAATCTCGTCAACGGTCGCGTTGCGGCGAAGCGGAATCTCATCGACCGAATACTCTTTTCCGGTTTTCCCTTCGATCATCGGTGTGTTGGTGTTCCCTGGATGCACGCTGTTGACCCGAATTCCGGCTGGCGCGAGGTCCAGAGCCGCTGCCTTGGTCATCCCGCGAACCGCCCACTTCGCTGCGACGTACGCAAACGTATTTGGATTCCCGACGAGACCCGCAGTCGATGAGATATTTACAATCGATCCCCCGCCGGCGCGGCGCATCGACGCTGCCACCGCCTTTATCCCTAGAAACACCCCCGTCTGAAGAATCTCGGTGCTAAAGCGGTAGTCAGCGAGTGTTGTTGTTTCAACGGAGCCGTCACGCAGAACACCTGCGTTATTGACCAATATGGTCACTGGACCCTCGAAATGAGTTTCAGCCTCGTTGACTGCCTCTGTCCACGCTTCCTCACTCGTAACGTCCAGCCGACAGAACCACGCGCTTTGTTTGAATTTGCTAGCCAGCTCGCTCCCTTTATTTACGTCGACATCAGCAATGAGAACCCGTGCACCCTCACGAACGAACCATTCAACTTGCGACGCGCCCATCCCACTAGCCCCGCCCGTTACGATCGCGGTCTTTCCAAAGAGTCTGCCTTGTGACATTTCTCAAAATCCTATTTGTTAATGTGCAATCCTAATAATGTTTTACATAGACGAAGTCGGTCAATTGCACAAAGACATTCCCCCGACGTCGGTGGAGAATTAACGCAACAATGACTCCCAACGCAAGCGTTGACCACGTTACGATCTGAAGCCGAATTGCAAGCGTCAGAGATCCTCCAATCAGAAGTGCGAAATTCGAAATCGCGAGAATCACTATGGTCGACATGCCGATAATTGCGGCGATAGGTGCAACAGCGGTAGGAAAATTGTTGCGTCTTCCTTTGGGCTCTTCCGGAAGAAAGCGAACACCGAGACACTCGTCACCGTCATGATGACTAGCAACGCAAATCCGCCAAGTCCTGCTACAGCTCCGTACAGCAAGGCCGGGTCGCTGAACGAGACCGGTGGGTCAATGTGATGTGACGTGGCTATGATGTGCTTCAATCGTATTCAATTGAATCGAATGACGCATCCGCCCAAAGAATGATCAATAAAAATTCGAACGATGACTTTCATAGTTCCCAATTTCTTGACTATCAACTCATCATGGTGCGGCACGCCCCATAATTGTGAAATTCACTGAGGCACGATATTTAAATGCACCATTTCGGGATGAAATGCTTCCATATACCTAAAGTATTGTGGCTGGCACGGTTGATGCTTACTGGAAGATCGGACGATACATCGGCACCCCGGACCCTACAAACGATCGCCGCTAGATTCCTAGATACCTCTTACCTCTAATTGTCAGCTTATGGAATTCTCAGATTACAAAGAGTCGCACGAATTCGCTTTACAGACAGTTCAGTTTGCGAAGAGTGCATTAGAATCGTCCGCCGCCGTTTTTACTTGGCTTGACTCTTCTAACATAGTCCCACCTTACATAGAGCAAGGTTTGGGTGACCGGATGCTTTCTGATTACTATAGTTTTTACATCAGGGACGATCCGCTGAATGCAGACACCCTTTCGGAAAGAGGGTGTCAGATTGCAACCCTGAGAGAAGTGGCGGACAAGCAGACCTTCCAGTCTTCAGCGAGTTGGCGGCAATTCCATAAAAAATATAAGATAACCGATGAAGTCGATTTTCTTTTCTGGCTCGGCGACGCGCCAATCGCATGTCTTTGCGTGCTCCGAACCGATTTAGAGCAAGTATTTCCTGAGAAAGAGAGATTTTTCTATCTCTATCGCTACATTCAGAGCAATCTTGCTTTACTTGCACCTTCCAGACAGGTTGCCCGGGCTATAAAACTACGGAAGGAATTTTTTCTTACCTCACGTGAGATGGAAGTTGCGTCACTCCTTTGCGCTGGACTCTCAAACAAAGAAATCGCGGAGGATTTGAGTGTTGAGGTCGTGACTGTCAAATCACACGTCATCCGGATTCTTGGCAAACTTGGTGTAAAGAGCCGAACGCAGGTCACAGCCTTGCTAGCTGACTTCTAAGACGACTATTCGGTCATCTCTGGCGCGATCGGATATTCGCTCTCCGACGGCAAACGCCCAAGACAAGTCCGCCCCGGGTCGTTGGGCCGGTTGATTGGGGCGGTCATGACGACGTAGGCACGCTTTAGACAGTTCATTTACAAGCGCAATAGCCGATTCACCGGACACCAGCTAATACGTTGACTTCGGCCGGCTGCTTCTCATACGTTTGGGAACTCGTCAGAACTCTGAGCGCCCCGTTTCGCAAGACTCCGCGCCCGGACACAGCCATAACCACGCAGTGTTGCGGGTGTTCCGGGACCACGGCGATGTACGGTCTGCAAGATCAATGACATCAATCCGCACGCCTATCTCGAATATGTCGTGACCCATATCGCTGATCACAAGATCAACTGCGTCGACGAATTGCTGCCCTAGCGCGTGGCAGACAGACTCCCTGGCAAGTAGCGCGCCGGCAATTGCCCGACAGCCAGATACCGCCCGATTTACCAATCTACCTCCGTTGCGACCATGCCTCACTCACGCGAGTAACTTCGAGAGCGGCCTCCGCGAGGCGCTTACGCATCTGAGAACTTTCTGACGATTGCAAATAATAGTCTCAATAAACCGGTATTGTTATCACTGACACCGGATAAGTATCATATTAGATCCACTTCAACGCCACCCCAAAAAAAATACATATATAAATTACGGATATACGCTGCTTTATTTAATAAAAATCACCAATTTTAATTACCCCTAGCAGCTACCTCGACCACTGGAAATTCCCCGAAACCGATTAAGCCAAATTTGTCTAGCAGAGGAGCTACGGCACACGAAATATTCTCTTTAAATTACACGCTCAATACTAATATCCCCTTCATTAAACGCGCAAATCTTCATAAACATCGAATTTCCACGCACCGTATTGGACCTCGTATTTTTTTCTTATCCTTCTTTTGGAGGATTCGACAAAAATAATGTCCGCCTAGCATGTACTCGTCGTGCATTCCTAGTAGACGGGGAAAAGACCCTTCAGGACACAAAGCAAGGCATCACTGCATTTTACTAAAATGCAAATTTATTCGCAGCACCCAGCATGCCATGGAATTTATAAATAAATGATTAATTAATGGATTTTTAACTGTGACAATGACGCCGAGAGCGTAAGGTAACTCGCTCAATTGACCTAGCTTTTAAAATTGATTTGGCAAGCGCAATCGTCTCGGCCTGCACGCTAACAGTCCAAGAAATTAGCAAATTTAACCGACTTTCTAGTAGAGCGATCCGATAAGTTGGCGGTTTGATTCCTCATGGAGAATTTGTTATGGAAAGGAAGTATCTCGCACTAGCGGTTGCAGTAGTTTCATCCCTGCTGGCAAGCGGTGTGTACGCACAAAGCAGCGTAACGCTGTACGGCGCTTTGGATATGGGCGTCAACTTCACATCAAACGCCAATGGACATCACGCATTTGCCATGGTCAGCGGCGATATGTGGGAATCGTCGTTCGGTTTGAAAGGCAACGAGGACCTTGGCGGTGGCTTGAGTGCGTTGTTCACGCTTGAAAGTGGCTTTAACGGTGCCAACGGACAATTGAATGAAGGTGGCCGTCTGTTTGGTCGCAACGCCTATGTCGGACTTTCGTCGGGTACCATCGGCACGCTGACGCTTGGCCGTCAGAGCGAAGCCACGCAAGATCTTTGGAGTCCGTTCACTGCAGCAGGAAATGGCGCAATTGGCGACTTCGCCGCACATCCATTCGATAACGACAACGCAGACTGGACGTTCCGCCCTAACAACACTATCAAGTATGTATCGCCAGTGATCGCTGGCCTGCAGATGGAAGGCTCGTACGGATTCAGCAACTCCACTGGATTTACAAACAATCGCAATTACAGTGCCGCGTTGAACTATACGCTGGGCAGCTTCTCCGCCGTGGTTGCTTATATGAAAACCAACAGCGGTGGCCCAAGCGCAGATAACCTGAGCGGCGCCATGTCCACCGATGCGGTGTTCACAGCGAAGTCGCAGCAGAACATCGACGCCGGCATCCAGTGGACGTTTTCCGACAGTTCGAATATCGCATTCGCGTATTCTCACACTGACGTGTACAACCCAGTTGGAAACGCGTTTGTGTCAGACATCGGCAGCGGCTGGAACTCGTGGAAGTTCAACAATTTCGAGTTAAACGGTCACTATCTCCTGAATCCCACGGTCTTTCTTGCCGGCTCTGCAACCTACACGAACGCTCACTTCAACGGGATTGCTGGCAACACCACCTCGAACTGGGAGCAAGTCGCTCTGGCCGCCGGGTATCTCCTGACTAAGCGCACATCAGTCTACGTACAGGGAGGCTGGCAGCACGCCAACTCGGACACCGGTACAGGCTTGGACCAGCCGTTCATCATTGGCTCTGCAGGACCCTCAACAAGCAAGAACCAGTTTGTTGGTCGAGTCGCGTTACTTCAGAAGTTCTGAAATCCCCCAACCATGACAGTCTTCATTCGCTGACGCAATTGTCGACGTTTCCTGGTAAAGGATCGTGGAAAACACAGGCCCCGCAGCAAGTTGCAACACGATGGCAGCCTCATCTACCGCCGTCGTGTTGCAGCGTACAAACTCAACTAGAGTCACGTACCGGTTCGCTCCATCCTACAAACCAGGCTTCACTCCATCTCCCTTACGAGAAGCCTGCTTCTGCCTACCAGTGACTCGTCACGCGCGAAAACCCTAAACTCAAATTTGATCTCTGGCACCCCAAATACTCAGTGTGACTTCATCGAATGCAAAAACGAAGCAACCCGCGTACGATTATTCAAATCAAGCTTGGAGAAGATATTGCTAACGTGCGATTTTACGGTTACCAGTTCGATATTACATTCCCTCGATACGTCTTTGTTAGACAGACCTTCGGCAACGAGGTGGGCCACTTTCAGTTCTCGCGATGTGAGCCGATGTTTCTCTGAGAGGCCAGTTCAAAAAGGCTGCTCGATACGCCTGAAGATGTTCCAACAGACAAGCGAGCAACCGAGTTTCAGGAATGCTTCGTGAATGTCGGCACGTCGCTCGAAGCGAGTGCGTAGGCGACGAAA
>NZ_JAAGPP010000170.1:0-16955 GCF_017104975.1 Burkholderia sp. Ac-20344 | reverse complement strand
CGCCGTGCCGCGCAGGTCGAGGTCGATCGAGCGGCCCGTCGCATCGTCGAAGATCAGGATCGTGGCGGGCATCGCATCGCCGGCAGCCTGCCGGACCGCGAGCGCGACCGTCGCGAGCGGGCCCGATGCGAGCCGCCGGTGGCCGTCGAAAGCCGTGTAGGAAGGAAGCAGTGTGGTGGTGGTCATCGTGGTCGCCCGCGGGCTGGAATCGGAATGGCGCTATTTTTATCCGGGTATAAATTGGATGTCAATATCATCCGGGTAAAAATTATCGTCAGCCCATTCCATCCCTTCGGGCGATCACGACGCGGGTCAGATCGCCCTGGCCGGAGTCGCGATGTCGCGTGCGCTTGCCAGCGCATCGTCGAGCGACACATGCCCTTCGAACGCCGACGACGCCGGCAGCGGCAGGTTTCCCTCGATCGCATGTGCGAACTGCACGCCTGCATCGTCGGCGAGCCGCGCACGCAGTGCCGCGATGCGCGGGAACGCTTCGGGCTCGAACACCGCGTGATAGTCGGCCCAGCGCGCGATCCCCGCGAAGTACGCGTCGGCCAGCGTGCGCCGTGTGCCCAGCAGCCACGGGCCTTCACCGCGCTCGAGCGCACGCTCGGCGCGCGGCTCGTGCATCGCACGTCGCGCAGCTTCCGGCTCACGCCGGTCGGCACCGAATTCTTCGAACATGCACGCGCGGCAGTGATCGAGGCCGAAAGCGCGCGCGACGCGGTGCTGCGGCAAGCCGCCGAGCCGGCCGGCGTCGTGCGGATCACAAGTTCGGTGCCGGTCGCGCAGCACATCCTCGCGCCCTGCCTGCCGGCGCTGGCGATCGCGCACCCGAAGCTGCTGCTGCAGATCCATGCGAGCGACCGCCTCGTCGACATCGCGCAGGAAGGTTTCGACATCGCGGTGCGCAGCCATTTCGCGCCGCTGCCCGATTCCGCGCTCGTGCAACGGCTGCTCGCGACATCGCCGATCGTCGCCGTGGCGTCACCGGCCTATCTCGCGCGTGCCGGCACACCGGACGCGCCGGCCGATCTCGCGCAGCATGACGGGCTGCAACCGGGCCAGCAGCCGTGGCAGCTGCAACGCGGCGGCGACACCGTCGACGTGACGCCGCGCCTGCGCCTGCAGGCCGACGAATCGACGCTGCTGCTGCAGGCGGCGACGGCCGGCCTCGGCATCGCGTGCCTGCCCGACTGGATCGCCGGCGCCGCGCTCGCGTCCGGTGATCTCGTGCGCGTGCTGCCCGGCTGGCACGCCGGCACCGTCACGACGACGCTGCTGATGCCGCACCGGCGCGGCCAGTTGCCCGGCGTGCGCGCCGCCGTCGAGTTTCTCGCGCAGCACGTGGCGCGCCATCATGGCGCCCCCTCGGACAACGCACGGGTCTGAGCGATCGATTCAAATCGTGAATCGATCAAGTCAGCAATTGGCATGAAAGCGCAACTTTCGACATGACAGAATGGCCCGGACGCCCCGCCTGCATCGGCGTCCGGTGCCCGGCCTCGTGCCAGCGGCACTTGCACACATCACGCGCGCACCGACGCGCCTGCCGCACGACGGCACCCTTCCGCCCTTCGGAGGAGACAAGTCATGAATCCGCTTCACGTGCTGCCGGTGTCCGCGTCGGCAGCGGCCCGGCGCACACGCGTGCGCTGGCTGGTGCTGGCCGTCCTGTTCGCGGTCACGACGATCAACTACGCGGATCGTGCGGCGATCGCGATCGCGGGCCCGAGCCTCGCCCGCGCACTGCACCTGAGCCACGTGCAGATCGGCTTCATCTTCTCCGCGTTCGGCTGGTCGTATGTCGTCGCGCAACTGCCGGGCGGCTGGCTGCTCGACCGCTACGGGTCGCGCATCGTCTATGCGTTCAGCATCTTCTTCTGGTCGCTGTTCACGCTGCTGCAGGGCACGATCGGCTTCTTCGGCGGCGCGGCCGCGTTCGCGCTGCTGTTCGGGCTGCGCTTCCTGGTCGGCGCGGCCGAGGCGCCGTCGTTCCCGGCCAACAGCCGGATCGTGTCCGCGTGGTTCCCCGCCGCCGAACGCGGCACCGCGTCGGCGATCTTCAACGCCGCGCAGTACGCGGCGACCGTCGTGTTCGCACCGCTGATGGGCTGGCTCGTGCACGCGTTCGGCTGGCAGTCGGTGTTCGCGGTGATGGGCCTGCTCGGCTTCGCGTTCGTGCTGGTGTGGAACCGCACGATGTACGACCCGAAGGACCACCCGACCATCAACCGCGCGGAACTCGACTACCTCGCCGAAGGCGGTGCGCTCGTCAACATCGACCAGGCGACGGGCGGACGCGACGGCGGCCCGTCGATGCGCCACGTGAAGGCGCTCCTCAAAAGCCGGATGCTGATCGGTGTGTACGTCGCGCAATACTGCATCAACGCGCTCACCTATTTCTTCATCACGTGGTTTCCCGTCTATCTCGTGCAGGCGCGCGGGATGTCGATCCTCAACGCGGGGCTCGTCGCGTCGATCCCGGCCGTGTGCGGGTTCCTCGGCGGGATTCTCGGCGGCGTCGTGTCCGATGCGCTGCTCAAGCAGGGCCGCTCGCTGTCGGTCGCGCGCAAGGTGCCGATCGTGTTCGGCATGCTGCTGTCGATGTCGATGATCGTCTGCAACTACACCGATTCGCACGTGCTCGTCGTGCTGTTCATGGCGCTGTCGTTCTTCGGCAAGGGGCTCGGCGCGCTCGGCTGGGCCGTCAACGCCGACACCGCGCCGCGCCAGATTGCGGGCTTGAGCGGCGCGCTGCTCAACACGTGCGGCAACCTCTCCAGCATCACGACGCCGATCGCGATCGGCTACATCGTCGACCGCAGCGGCTCGTTCAACGGCGCGCTCGTCTATGTCGTCGCGCACGCGCTCGTCGCCGTGATCTGCTACCTGTTCGTCGTCGGCGACATCCGTCGCGTCGAGCTTCAATGAACGGCACGGGCCGCGCCGGCGCAGCCGGCGGCCCGCGCACCACCGGAACCAGGAGCGAACCGATGTC
The DNA here is from genome assembly GCF_017104975.1 of Burkholderia sp. Ac-20344. Taxonomy (NCBI): domain Bacteria; kingdom Pseudomonadati; phylum Pseudomonadota; class Betaproteobacteria; order Burkholderiales; family Burkholderiaceae; genus Burkholderia; species Burkholderia sp. Ac-20344. Next base: position 13,954 of record NZ_JAAGPP010000170.1, on the reverse strand, counting down.
CGAATCCCGCCGTGCCGGCACCCCGCGCGTCACGCGCATGCAGGTGATCCCCGTCGCCGGACGCGACAGCATGCTGCTCAACCTGTGCGGCGCGCACGCGCCGTACTTCACGCGCAACCTCGTGATCCTCGACGACAGCAGCGGACACACGGGCGTCGGCGAAGTGCCGGGCGGCGAAGGCATCCGCCACGCGCTCGAGCGCATGACGGATCTCGTGGTCGGCCAGTCGATCGGACGCTACCAGGCGACGCTCAACGCGGTGCGCGCGGCGCTGTCCGGTGCGGGTGCGGGTGCGGGCCGCACGATCCGCCACGAAGTGACGTCGGCCGGCGAAGCGGCCGTGCTGCGCCAGCCGCACGAGATCAACCTGCGGCTCGACAACGTGATCACCGCGATCGAGGCCGCGCTGCTCGACCTGCTCGGCCAGCATCTCGACGTGCCGGTCGCGGCACTGCTCGGCGAAGGGCAGCAGCGCGACGCGGTGCCGATGCTCGCGTACCTGTTCTATATCGGCGATCGCGGCCGCACCGATCTGCCGTATCGTGACGAAGCGCAGGCGCGCGTCCCGTGGTTCCGGCTGCGCAACGAGGAAGCGCTCACGCCGGCCGCGATCGCGCGGCAGGCCGAAGCCGCGGTCGAGCGCTACGGCTTCGCCGATTTCAAGCTGAAGGGCGGCGTGATGGCTGGCGCGGACGAGATGGAAGCGATCGCGGCGATCAAGGCACGCTTTCCGGATGCACGCGCAACGCTGGATCCGAACGGCGCGTGGTCGCTCGACGAGGCCGTCGCACTGTGCCGCGGGCAAGGCCACCTGCTCGCGTATGCGGAGGATCCGTGCGGGCCGGAAGGCGGCTATTCGGGCCGCGAGGTGATGGCCGAATTCCGCCGTGCGACGGGCATTCCGACCGCGACCAACATGATCGCGACCGACTGGCGGCAGATGGATCACGCGGTGCGGCTGCAGGCGGTCGACATCCCGCTCGCCGACCCGCATTTCTGGACGATGCAGGGCTCGGTGCGGCTCGCGCAGCTGTGCCGCGACTGGGGGCTCACGTGGGGCTCGCACTCGAACAACCACTTCGACGTGTCGCTCGCGATGTTCACGCATGCGGCGGCAGCCGCGCCCGGCACGATCACCGCGATCGACACGCACTGGATCTGGCAGGAAGGCGATGCGCGGCTCACGCGCGAGCCGCTGAAGATCGTCGGCGGCCAGGTGGCCGTGCCGGAGCGGCCGGGGCTCGGGATCGAGCTCGACAGGGTGCAGGTCGAGGCCGCGCATGCGCTTTATCGGCAAGTCGGCGGCACGGCGCGCGACGATGCGGTCGCGATGCGCTATCTCGTGCCGGGGTGGACGTACGATCCGAAGCGGCCGAGTTTCGGGCGGGGGTGAGGCGACAGGGCGAGGTCGCCGACGGTTCGTCATCGCGCCCGGATGCGATCGAGCAACGGCCCGGCCCCGCTCGCCCACGACGTCAGGCGCACCGTGCCGGCAGCGCGGCAGCGCATCGCCCGATACTGCGCGCGATGCGATCCGCATGCGCGAGACCGGGATCGAGCCCGGGGTCATAGATGGTGAAGTCGATCCCTGCTACGCGCCCCGACGCAACGAGCGGGCCGAGCAGCGCGTCGAGCCCGTCGAAGTCCAGCCCCGGTGAGCCGGGCGAATCCACGGCTGGCAGGTGCGACTGGTCGAGTACGTCGAGATCCACATGCAGCCACGCCTGCCCAAGCGCCCGCGCGCCGAGCCAGTCGACCAGTTCCGCCGCGACAGCGGCGGGCCCGCGCGCCAGCAACTGCTGGATCGTGATGCGCGAGATCGCCGTGCGGGCAATGTCGCCATACGCGGCCTCGAAGTCGCGGGATTTGGAATCGCGCTCGCCCACCTGGCATGCGTCGAGATCGTCGACGAGCGGGCCGTCGAAGTCCGGCCAGTCGGTCAGCAACGACTCCCCTCGGCCGGTCGACAGCGCGAGGTCCATCCCCGCCACGGAACCGAGCCGCTTCGAGGTGTCGTAGTTGCCAGGATGGAAGAAGTCGCTGTGCCCGTCGACATGCACGAGCCCATTGCCACCCGCGCGACGGTTTCCCAGCAGGCACCCAAGCAGGACGCTGCAATCGCCACCGAGCACGATCGGAAAGACCTGCCGCCTGCGCGCGTCGGCGACGCGCCCGGCAAGGTCGAGCGAGAAATCGCGGATCGTCGTGCCGTTGCGGATACGGGTTCCGGACTGCGGCGCGAACGCATAGGCGGGATGCACGAGCCGCGACACACTCGCACCGGCGCGCGCGGCAAGGCCGGTCGCAAGCAGCACTTCCGGGGCACGCCAGGTCTCCGGTTCAAGCCCGGCACTGTTCGGCCTCAGGCCGAGGCTGCTGGGGGCGGCGATGAACTCGACGAGCCGGGCGTCGCCGGTTTGCGAAGGGGCGGCCCGCAGGCCGGGTGATGCCGTCGACGTCTCCATGCGCTCTCCTCGCACAAGCACGGGCTATCGGATATGCTAACCTTTGAAACAACTATTAAAGGTTAGCATCAATTCAACCCATGTCCAGCATTTCACCGGTTATGGAAGCGCATCTGTTCGAGGCACGCGATTTCGTTGGCGGCCACCCCGTCCTCGATTTCATCAACACGGTGACCGGCCGCGATCAGACGCCGCGCGACTGGCTGCCGGATTACAACGCCTGGCTCGCGTGGCTGGCGCGATCGTCGGTCTGCCCCGCGCCCGACGTGGAGCGGCTCGCGGCTCGCGCAGCCGAAGCGCCTAGCGCAGCCGAGCGCGCACTGCGCGACGCGAAGCACCTGCGTGAAGCGCTGTTCGGCCTCTTCGGTGCGCTCTCGCACGGCGCACCGGTGGCCGCAGCAGATCTGGAAACGCTCGAGCGGGCATGGAAACGCGCGATGAGCGGCCGGAGGCTGATCGCGACGGCCGGGCGCATCGGATTCGACGATCCGGCTGATCCGGCGGACCTGCTCCTGCCGGCCCACCGGCTCGCGCTCGATGCGGTGAAGCTGCTTGAAGCGTTGCCCGACGGACGGCTGAGGATGTGCGCGGGCTCGAATTGCGCGTGGCTGTTCATCGACAGCTCGAAAACGGGGCGTCGCAAGTGGTGCGACATGGCGACTTGCGGCAACGTGGCGAAGGCGCGGCGGCACTATCACGCGGTGCGGTGCGCGCCGGACGGATCGGCGGGCCACGATGCGCTTGAATAGTAGTGGGCGCCGGTCGTGCCTCGCCAGATGCGGGCGGCTCACGGCAGGTGGCCGGTTGCCAAACATAGAAAACGCCCGCGTCCTGCCGGCTACGCGAACCCGACGGTCCCGCCCACGCGACGACCGGTTCCGCGCCATCGACCATCAGAACCTGAATCGCTCGCCATGACGTCTTCCGATCCGACTCCGCGACAGATCACCGTCTTCGTCCTGTATTCGGTGCTGTGTCTGCCTGCGAGCATGACCGTCGCCGGCTACATCGCGACGCTGATAACACGGAACGTATCGACCTTCGAAGGCGGCGCCGGCTACGCGGCGCTCTGGTGGATCATCCTGCTGACCTGCGCGTTCTCCGTGCTGTCGGCGGTCATCTGCGTGCTGCTGCGGAAAAGAACAGCAATTCTCGCGGTCATCACGGTAGCGTTCGCCGCGCTGTCGGTGCCGACGTTCAAGCTCGTGCACGAACTGCTGACCTGACCGGCCACCGGTCGCACTGCCCCGCCACGTCGGACGCGGCGCGCGGGCGCGGCCTGCCGTCGCGGAACCGCAAAAACAAAAAGGCCCGATCTCGCGATCGGGCCTTCGAATTCCGTTGGTGGAGCGGAGGAGGATCGAACTCCCGACCTTCGCATTGCGAACGCGACGCTCTCCCAGCTGAGCTACCGCCCCAACAGTCAACCATCATACACACGCGTTTCCGCGCTTGGCAATAGGGGTTGAGTCACCCCTGAAACGTTACTTTGACGGCGCGCCGGCCAGCACCCATTCGACCACCGAACGCACGTCGGCGTCGCTCATGCGCGGGTGCGCGGGCATCGGAATCGCGCCCCAGACACCCGAGCCGCCCTCCTTCACCTTCTTCGACAGCTTTGCCACGGCCTGCGGATCGGCCTTGTAGCGGGCGGCGACATCCTTGAACGACGGGCCGACGAGCTTGCGGTCGACCGCGTGGCAGCCCATGCACGCGTTGCCGCGCGCCACCTTCAGGCCGTCGCCGACATCCGCGTGCGCGGCGCCCAGCGTGCCGGCCACGAGCGCCACGGCCGCGGCGCCCTGCACCATCCACTGTTTCACCTGCTTCACCTGCTTCACCTGCTTCACCTGCTTCATCTGCATGCCCTTCATTGCGACGGGGCCTTTGGGTTGCCCGGGTGCACGCTCGACGAATTCGAGATCGGCGCAGGCGGCTGCAGCGGCGTGGACTGCACCGACGCGTCCGGCACGGCGCCCACCGTCGCGGTATCAACCGGCGCAGCGGCAGCACCGGACGCGCCGCTCGCGGGCGATGCGTTCTGCAGCGCCTGCGCGTCCTGCGGCTTCACGTACTGGAACACCTTCACGACCTTCTCGACGCCCGGCACCTGGCTGGCGGCTTCCGCGCCGCGATTGCCCTCGTCGACCGTCACGAGCCCCATCAGGTAAAGGTTGCCGCGTTCGCTGACGACCTTGTAGTAGTTCGCCGAGATGCCCTTCGTCGCGATCAGCTCGGACTTCACGCGCCCTTCGAGGTACGAGTCGTTCGCGCGCGACGACAGCGACGATGCCGGCTCCACCGACAGCTCGTTGACGATGCCGTTCACGTTGTTGATGCCGCGCACGATTTCCTCGGCGCGCTGCTTCGATGCATCGTTCGGCACTTCGCCCGTCAGCAGCACGCGGCGGTTGAACACCGTCACGTTCACGTGCGACTGGTCGGGCAGCCCGTTGTTGATCTGCGTGAGCGACTTGACCTGGATCTCGCGATCCTCCGTCTGCGCGCCAAGCGTACGGCGATCGGTCGCGATCAGCGCGCCGCCGCCGGCCGCTGCACCCACGACCCCGAGCACACAACCCTGCAGCGATACGGCGAGGCCCGCCGTCAGCGCAGCGAGCAGCGTGGTTCTGACGAGCGTCTGTTTGACGCGGCTTTGATTCATCGACGGCTCTCCTTCGTTCAATCCTCACCCAGCAGCATCGCGTCGATGCCGTCGCACAGGCAGTGGATGGTCAGCAGATGGACTTCGTGGATGCGCGCCGCACGAACGGCAGGCACGCTGATCGGAATATCGGTGTCGGACAGCGCGGCGGCGACCGCATGGCCGTCGCCGCCCGTCAGCGCGACGACGGTCATTTCGCGCTCGTGCGCTTCGTCGATCGCCGCCAGCACGCGCGGCGACGCGCCGGCCGGATCGAGCACCAGCAGGATGTCGCCGGTCTGGCCAAGCACGCGCACCTGCTGCGCGAACAGTTGATCGGCGGACACCGCGCCCGCGAGACCGCCCTGCGACGCGTCGGTGGCCAGCGCGATCGCGGGCAGGCCCGGACGCTCGCGCTCGAAGCCGCCGACGAGCGACACGGCGAGGTAGTGCGCGGCGGCGGCCGACGGGCCGTCACCGCAGGCGACGATCTTGTTGCCGTTCGCCAGCGCGGCGAACATCGCATCGACCGCAGCTGCGATCGGCAGCGACAGCGCGTCGGCCGCTTCGGCGTGAAGCGCGGCGCTGTCGCGAAAATGTTGCTGAATACGTTCGACTGACATCGATTCCTGGTGAACTGGGCGCGTGGCACGCATCGCGCGACATCGTGGGTGCGCCGAGTTTACCGTACTCCGGCACGCTCTCCGGGGGTCCGGCAAGAACTCTTTACATCTCGTCACAGCTCGCGGCTACGCATCGTCGGCACGAAATGCGTCGCGCAGCCACGCGAGCTGCCCGGCCTCGAACGCGACGACGTCGAAGCGGCACGCGGCACCGGCACCGTGCCGCGCCCAGAACTGGAGCGCGGCCGCCACCAGGCGCCGCCGTTTGCGCCAGCCGACGCTCGCGGCCGCGCCGCCATGCCGGACGCTGCGCCGCGCGCGCACCTCGACGAACACGAGCATGCCGTCGGGCTCGCGCATCACGAGATCGAGCTCGCCGCCGCGCATCGTCACGTTCGCCGCGACGAACGCGAGGCCGCGGCGCTCGAGAAACTGCCGCGCACGCTGCTCGAACGCCGCGCCGACCGGTTTGGATCGCGCCGCGCCGGAAAAGTTGTCGCCCGCGCGCGGCAAACCGCGGCCGTCGCCCGGCTGCACCGGCGCCACGTGGCACAATGCCGTCCTTGTTCCGCTTGCGCCGCGATTGCGTGCATTGCCTGCCATGACTGCCCTCCTCGAACTCGCGCACACGCAGCACTACCCGGACGCCGCGCTCTACGTGGTCGCCACGCCGATCGGCAACACCGCCGACATCACGCTGCGCGCGCTGCACGTGCTCGGCCTCGCCGACCGCATCGCAGCCGAAGACACCCGCAACACGGGCCAGCTGCTCGCCCGCTACGGGATCTCGAAGCCGCTCGTTGCCGTGCACGAGCACAACGAACGCGAAGCCGCGCAGCGCGTGATCGACCTGCTGCGCGGCGGCGAACGCGTGGCCTACGTATCGGACGCCGGCACGCCCGGCATCTCGGATCCCGGCGCGCGGCTCGTCGACGCGGTGCGCGCCGCCGGCTTTGCGGTGATCCCGCTGCCGGGCGCGAGCGCGGCCGTGACCGCGCTGAGCGTGGCCGGCGACTGGGCCGGCGCGTTCACGTTCGCAGGCTTCCTGCCGCCGAAGACGAAGCAGCGCGCGACCGCGCTGCAGGCGCTGGTGTCGCACCCGTATGCCCTGGTGTTCTACGAGGCGCCGCACCGGATCGTCGAAACCGTCGCCGCGCTCGCCGATGCGTTCGGCCCCGCGCGCCGGCTGCTGATCGCGCGCGAGCTCACCAAGCTACACGAGCAGTTGTTCCAGGGCACCCTGGCCGAAGGACAGACCTGGCTCGCCGGCGATGCGAACCGGCAGCGCGGCGAATTCGTGCTGGTCGTCGAAGGCGCGCCGGCGGCGCGCGGCGAAGCCGACGACACCGCGCACGACGCACTGCTCAGGCTGCTGCTGGAAGAGGTGCCGGTGAAGAGCGCGGCGAAGCTCGCGGCGGCGCTGACGGGCGTGTCGCGCAACACGCTGTATGCGCGCGCGCTTGCGCTGAAGGATGAAAGCTGACGCGCGAGCCGGCCGGCGCCGGGAAACCGGCGCCGGCATCGCGCCGTGCCGGAAAGACAAAGGGCTGCCCGAGGGCAGCCCTTTTGCATGAGCGGTCGATCCGCTGCGTTACTTCGTCGAGATCGACGCGAGCATTTCGTCGCGTGCCTCGCGCGCTTCCTGCGGCGAGAGCCCTTCGATCTTCACCCGGCCCGTGCCGGCGTGCACGAGGCCGATCAGCTTCGCGGCCGCATACGACAGGTCGAGCACACGGCCGCGCTTGTACGGCCCACGGTCGTTGACCTTCACGACGACCCACTTGCCGCTCGACGCGTTCGTCACCTTGATGTACGACGACAGCGGCAGCGTGCGGTGCGCGGCGGTGAGCGCGTTCATGTTGAAGCGCTCGCCGTTCGCGGTGCGGCGGCCGTGGAAATCCCGCCCGTACCACGATGCGCGGCCCGTCTGGCGGAAGTCGGACACATCCTTGCCGTCGATCGGCTCGGCGTCCGCCAGCGACGACTTCTTCGCGTCCTTGTTGTCCGCAGCCGGCATCGACGCCAGCGCGGAATCGAAATTCAACTGCTTGTCGCTATCCGCTTTCGCGGCGGCGGCCGTCTTGTCGACGGCGTTCTTCTGGTTCGCGCTACCGGTGGTCTGGCTGGGTGGCACCGCACAGCCCGTCAGCGCAAAAAACAATGCAATAGTCCCGAATCGACTCGGAAAACGTAAATTCATCGACGTGTCGCCTTCTGGTTCGGGCCGCTCCCTTACAACGCTGCTTCACAACGCAGACACGCGGCCCGGACGGCAAATGCGTGCACGCCCCGCTCGGATGCGAGCAGGCGGCTAGCATGGGCGCGGCATTCGTCTATGCCGCAACCGTCCTGATTAGTTTTCACGTCTGGCGCAACCTGTCCCCAACAGCCTGACCAGACCCCACATGCCGCCATCGAACATGGCTTCACGTTCGCGCGCGTCGAATACGACCGACGCACAGGAACGGCGGCACAGGCCTCATCCGGCGGCGCGGCAGCAGGGCCGCAGGCGGGCGCGCAGCGCCCGGCCGGACAAGACGTGAGCACCGAATATTCGGTGCTGGATACACCGCCGGACTCCCCGGCGGCTGATGCTTGACGGTGCTCCCGACACCCCTTTTTAACGGGGCCGAAACACCAGCGAATTGCGTGAAACTCACGCTCAATGGGGCGCATTATACATAAATCAAAACGCCATCTCGAAAAGCCTCCCCGACAGACCATTGATTCTCGCTATGGCTGTAACAATCGACATGCTCCGGGAATGCCCGTAGCCGTGCGCCGCGGCGCGCATCGCGCGACCGGCAAGCGGCCCGCGCGACCGGTACAATCGCTCCTTTTAGCCGCCGGTGCCTCCATGAAAGTCACGCTCATTCCGGTCACGCCGTTCCAGCAGAACTGCTCGCTGCTCGTCTGCGAGAAGACGGGCCGCGCCGCCGTCGTCGATCCGGGCGGCGATCTCGACCGGATCGAACAGGAAGTCGCGCGGCAGAACGTGCAGGTCGAGAAGGTGCTGCTCACGCACGGGCACATCGATCACTGCGCGGGCGCGAAGACGCTCGCGACGCACTACGGCGTGCCGATCGAGGGGCCGCAGGAAGAAGAGCGCTTCTGGATCGAGAAGCTGCCGATGCAGAGCGAGCGCTTCGGCTTTCCGGCCGCCGAAACCTTCGAGCCGGACCACTGGCTGAACGACGGCGACACCGTGCAGTTCGGCGACGAGACGCTCGAGGTCTATCACTGCCCGGGCCACACGCCCGGCCACGTCGTGTTCTTCAGCCGTGCGCATCGCGTCGCGATCGTCGGCGACGTGCTGTTCGCGGGCTCGATCGGCCGGACCGATTTCCCGCGCGGCAATCACGAGGATCTCGTCCGCTCGATCAAGGAGAAGCTGTGGCCGCTCGGCGACGACGTGACGTTCGTGCCGGGCCACGGCCCCGTGTCGACGTTCGGCGACGAGCGCCGCACGAACCCGTTCGTGTCCGACAAGGTATTCGGATGAACCAGACCGCCATCCCGGAAATCTACGTCAGCACCGATGTCGAGGCCGACGGCCCGATTCCCGGCCCGCACTCGATGCTGAGCTTCGCGTCGGCCGCCTACACCGAGGACAAGCAGCTGATCGCGACGTTCTCGGCCAACCTCGAAACGCTGCCGGGCGCGCAGGCGCACCCGGTGCAGGAAGCATGGTGGAAGACCGAGCCCGAAGCATGGGCCGCGTGCCGGCGCGACCTGCAGGCGCCCGAGGCGGCGCTGGTCGCGTACGTCGAGTGGGTCGAGGCGCTGCCCGGCAAGCCGGTGTTCGTCGCGATGCCGGCCGGCTTCGACTTCACGTTCATGTTCTGGTACATGATGCGCTTCGCCGGGCGCTGCCCGTTCTCGTGGTCGGCGCTGGACATCAAGACGCTCGCGTTCGCGATGACGGGCCTGCCGTACCGCAAGGCGATCAAGCCGCGTTTTCCGAAGCACTGGTTCGACGACCATCCGCACACGCACGTCGCGCTCGACGACGCGATCGAGCAAGGCGCGCTGTTCTGTAACATGCTCGCCGACCTGCGCCGCCAGCAGGCCGCGCTCGCAGGCCTCGCGGTGTCGGACACCGATCGGTCGGAAAACGCGGGGGCGGGACAAAACCCCACGGATCCGCGAGCAAATTAGCGAATCTCGCTCAGCAACGCGACGCCAGATTGCCTTTCCTTTCCCGGCCCTCTAACATTCAGCGTGTTGTAGCTGCCGCATGGAGGCGCAGGTGACGCTCGATTCCTTTTCGCAAAAAATCCTTCGCCTGTTGCAGCTCGACGCGCGCCGCTCGGTACAGGAAATCTCCGACCAGGTCGGCCTGTCGAGCACGCCGTGCTGGCGCCGCATCAAGGACATGGAACAGTCGGGCGTGATCCAGCGCTACACGGCGCTGCTCGATCGCGAGAAGCTCGGCCTGCACGTCTGCGCGCTCGCGCACGTGCACCTGACCCGCCACAACGAAGGCGGCGTCGAGCAGTTCGAGCGCGAGATCGCGACCTGCCCCGAAGTCACCGAGTGCTACAGCACGACCGGCGAAGCCGATTACATCCTCAAGATCGTCGCGCCTGACATCAAGGCCTACGACGTATTCCTGCACGAACGCATCTTCAAGATCCCCGCCGTGTCGCAGGTGCGCACGAGCGTCGTGCTGCGCGAGATCAAGTTCGACACGCAACTGCCGCTGTAACGCGCAGGCTGCCCGCCGTCGCGCGTGCCCGCGACGGGTCACGCCTGCGCGGACACCGTGCGCGTGAAGCCGATCCGGCGCGCGCCGAACTCGCGCTTCAGCGCGTCGGCGTCGAGCCGACGGGCCAGCGCCGCATCGGTGTCGTGCGGATCGCACGCAAGCGTCACGTCGATCTCGAGCCCCGTACTCAGGTAATGCAGGTTGATTGCCGCCGCATGCAGCCCGCGCTGCGCGAGTGCGGCCTCGAGCCGTGCCGCGATCTCGCCGCGCGGCGGCAGCGCGAGCGCCGGACGGCGCGCCGTGTCGTTCTCGGGGTCGACGTGGATCAGCGCGTCGAGCACGCGCGGGTCGGTCAGCACGCGCGCACGCGCGGTCTCGGCGATGTAGTGCCCTTCGGAGACGGAGATCTTCGGGTCGACGAGGATGTGCGCGTCGACGAGCGCGGCATCGCCCATCTTGCGCGTGCGCAGGTCGTGCACGTCGCGCACGCCGGGCGTTGCTGCGAGCAGCGCGCGGATCTCGGCCGTATCGGTCGTATCGAGCGCGCGGTCGGAAAGGTCCTGCAACGCGTCATAGCCGAACGTCCAGCCCATGCGCGCGACCATGAAGCCGACGATCGCCGCCGCGATCGGGTCGAGCAGCCGCACGCCGGCCAGGCTGCCGACGATGCCGATCGCGACGACGAGCGACGATGCGGCATCCGAACGCGCATGCCATGCATTTGCGACGAGCATCGCCGAGCGGACGCGCCGCGCTTCGCGCAGCATGTAGCGAAACAGCGCCTCTTTCGACACGAGCACCGTCAGCGCGACGACCAGCGCAGAAAAATGTACCGCCGGGATTTTTTCGAGATTAACGAGACGGTCGCCGGCCCGCCAGAGCATGCCGACACCGACCACTATCAGGATAGCTCCGAGAAACAGCGATGCGACGGTCTCGTAGCGGCTGTGTCCGTAATTGTGGTCGGCATCCGGCGATGCGCCGCTATGCCGATTCGCAACCAGCACGACAAAATCCGAGATCAAATCCGAAATCGAATGCACCCCGTCAGCAATCAATGCCTGCGAATGCGCAATCGCGCCGACGACGATCTGAAATGTCGCAAGCACGACATTCAGCACAATACTGACGAACGTGCTCTTGCGTGCAACCGCGTGCTTATCTGCGCTCTGCGCGTCGCCGGAAAACGTGGACATGAAATATGGGATATCGGTGAGCGATACCCAATTCTATCAAGGGTGCCTCGCGATTCCCGCCAATACCCATAAATTTCTTATTTAAATCAATCGCTTATGCGAACGGGTCGCATTTCCATTCACACTGGATCATTACATTTTCATGACAACGTCATGTGCGGGGCGGCCGCTGAAAACAAAAAAGCCGCGCTCCTTGACGGACACGCGGCTCTTTTGAAGAGCAGGCAATTTAAACGAACGCTTAAATCGCAAACTGCTCGCGGTTCTTGCCCGCGATCCAGCGCGGCGGCTTGCCGCGGCCCGACCACGTCGCGCCCGTTTCCGGATCGCGGTATTTCGCGGCGACGCCGGCGCGCGGACGGCCAACCTTGCCTGCCTTCGCGCGGCTGAGACCGAGTTCGGCGAGCGAAAAGCCGTAGTCGGCAATTTTCTGCTTCACGTCATTCAGCACTTCAGCGTATTCACGCGACTTCGCTTCTTCGATTTGCTTCTCCAGCTTCTCCCGCTGGGCCAGCAGGTCCTTGTAAGAAGACATAGTTTCCCTTTCTATCTGACTAATGGCGCCGGTCTGCAGCCAGCTCACCACTCATGAAATATATGTGCCTCGGATTTTTGAAGGCAGAGATTAGCACAAAAAAGATTTGATAGAAGCGAGATTCATGAAAATCCCGAGATCAATTGAAATTCACACGTGTCATTTTGACCGGCCGCGGCCTTTTCTCAAATTTTTACGTTCCTGTACAGAGATTAGGACATTAGCCATTGCCCATTAGGTCTATCAACATACGCAATTACCCTGCATTTTGAAAAATCAAAGCTTTCATCGGACGACAGTTTTGCGAAAATCGGACGGCGCGGTTCGCTAAACGGACAAACTGCAGACAAGCCGGCATCCGCGACGTCACGCCACATCCCGCGCGCACGCAATCAGCCGCTCGCGCAATGCGCCCGTATCGGCCAACGGTGTATCGAACGGCGTGCGCACGCGGCGGCCGTCATTGCGCCAGTCGGCGCCGTGGCGATCGACGCCGAGCAGTTCGAGCCCGTCGCGGCGCGCAGCGCCGGCATCGTACGCGTCCCACAACGCCTGCTCCTCGTCGAACGCCAGCTGCGGCAGCGCATCGAGATGCGTGCCGTCGACCCAGCCCATGCGCCCGAAACCGCCGATATAGCGCAGCCGCTCGACCTCGAGCGCCCAGAACGTGAAATCGCCGAGCGCGAGATAGCGCGCGGCGTCCGGCTCGTAACGCAGGTAGCGCGCGGCGACGTGCGGATCGTCGCCGAGCGGCACGAACCGGCCGAGCAACGTCGCGCGCTCGGCGTTCAGCACGTCGCCATCGGGCGCGTCGACGACGAGGAAGCCCGCGCGCGGATCGGCGGCGAGATTGCGCGTGTGCTCCGCGAGGCCGCTCACCAGGATCACGGGACGATGGCTTGCATCGGGTGCAAACGGGACGACCGTCGGATACGGGAAACCCTGCGGATCGCGCGCATGGGTGGCGAGCGTGCCGAGCGCGCAGCGGTGCAGCAGATGCACGGCGAAAGCGGGATCGATGTTCAAGAGGACTCCTGCGGTCGAAGGGCGGCGCGCCGGGCACGCCATACGCTTCGATGTTACCCGCGGGCGCGGTGCGCCGCGCATCGGTCGAACGGCCGATGCGGCCGAACGCGGGTCACCGGATCATCGGCCGAACGGCCATCGCCCGGCACGATCGTAAGCGGTTCGATAGAATCGGACGGGTCCGACGGGCGCCGCGTGCGTCCGCGCATTTCTTTTGACGAGCCTTTCCGTGTCCGAATCCTCCTCCCCCGAATCGTCGTCCCCGTTCGCCGCGCCGCCCGACGCGCATCGCGTGCTGTCGCTGCCGGACCGCCAGCGCGCGCGCGTGGCGTCGATGGCGCTGTTCTTCGTCGCCGGCATGATGTTCGCGTCGTGGGGCGTGCACGTGCCGTCCGTGCGCGACAAGTTCGCGCTGAGCCCCGGGCAGCTGTCGATCGCGCTGTTCGCGGTCGCCGTCGGCTCGATCGCCGCGATGCTGACCATCGCGCGCTGGATCGCGCGTGTCGGCTCGCGCACCGCGTGCCTCGCGGGCGGGCTCGTGATGTCGGCCTGCGCGGCGCTGATCCTCGTCGTGCCCGACTTTCCCGTGCTGCTCGCCGTGCTCGCGCTGTTCGGCTTCTCGATGGCGACGCTCGACGTCGCGATGAACGCCGAGGCCAGCGCGGTCGAGATCGCGCTCGGCAGGCCGATCATGTCGTCGCTGCACGGCATGTTCAGTGTCGGCGGGATGGCCGGCGCGGCCGCCGGCGGCGCGGCA
>NZ_JAAGPP010000015.1:0-96651 GCF_017104975.1 Burkholderia sp. Ac-20344 | reverse complement strand
GCATCCGACATGCTGCGCGCGGCGCTGCTGAAGATCGCGGCCGGCGTGGCGCCGCCGGACCTCACCGCGGCGTCCGGCGCGCTCGGCGCGGCGCTCGGCCGGGCCTGACGAACAAGGGGACGAACACGTGGCGGCAGCCCTTGTCGCGCGGGCCCGCAACACGCTGCCGACAGCGCCCGCGCGCGTGTTAGAGTGCCATGTGATCCGTGCGCGCCGTTGCCAGCGCGGTGCGGCGTTGCTTGTTGATCGCGGCCCGGTCAGGCCGCGGCGTCTTTGCTAAAATTCAAACCATGTCAAAGCCTTCCGATCGCATCAATCTCACCAACCAGTTCCTGATCGCCATGCCGAACATGGCCGATCCGACGTTCTCGGGAACGGTGGTCTATCTTTGCGATCACAGCGAGCGCGGTGCGCTCGGCCTCGTCATCAATCGTCCTACCGACATCGACCTCGAATCGCTGTTCAACCGCATCGACCTGAAGCTCGACATCGAGCCGCTGCTGCACATCCCCGTGTACTTCGGCGGCCCGGTCCAGACCGAGCGCGGTTTCGTGCTGCACGAGCCGGTCGAGGGCGCGAGCTACAACTCGTCGATGTCCGTCGAGGGCGGACTGGAGATGACCACGTCGAAGGACGTGCTCGAGGCGGTCGCGACGGGCACCGGCCCGAAGCGCTTCCTGCTGACGCTCGGCCATGCGGGCTGGGGGGCCGGGCAGCTCGAGGAAGAAATTTCCCGCAACGGCTGGCTGACCGTGGCCGCCGATCCGCGCATCGTGTTCGACACGCCGGCGGAAGAGCGCTTCGAAGCCGCACTCGGCCTGCTCGGCGTCAGCTCGTCGATGCTGTCCGGCGAAGCAGGGCACGCATGAGTGGCGCGAGCGCGCGCGATGCGACGCTCCTCGCGTTCGACTACGGCGAAAAGCGTATCGGCGTCGCGATCGGCAATGCGCTGACGCGCTCGGCCCGTGCGCTCGTCGTGATCCAGAACCTGAACCGCGAACACCGCTTCAAGGCGGTTGGCGACCTGCTGGCCGAATGGCGGCCGGACGCGCTCGTCGTCGGCCTGCCGATGCATCCGGACGGCACGCCGCACGACATGACGCAGCAGGCGAAGCGCTTCGGCAATCAGCTGAACGGCCGCTTCGGGCTGCCCGTCACGTGGGTCGACGAGCGCTATTCGTCGGTCGAGGCCGAGGCCGGGCTGCGCGAGCGCAACGTGCGCGGCCGCGCCCGGGCCGAGGTGCTCGATGCCGAGGCCGCGCGCGTCATCCTTCAACAGTATCTCGATCAATTGTCCGACCATGAGCACCATTGACGCCGAGGCGCTTTACCGCGTCCTGCTCGACCAGATCCGCGCCGCGTACGGCACGGCTTTCGCCGAACCGGGCGGCCCGCGGCTCGCCGGCATTCACAGCGGCGGCGCATGGATCGTCGAGCGCCTCGCGCGCGATCTCGGCGCGCCGGCGTTCGGCGTCGTGAACGTCGCGCTGCACCGCGACGATTACGCGAAGAAGGGGCTGCACAGCCAGGCCAGCCCGACGTCGCTGCCGTTCGAGGTCGACGGCGCGCGCATCGTGCTCGTCGACGATGTGCTGTACACCGGGCGCACCGTGCGTGCGGCGCTCAACGAGCTGTTCGACTACGGCCGTCCGGCCGCGGTCGAGCTCGCGGTGCTCGCCGATCGCGGCGGCCGCGAACTGCCGGTCGCCGCGCGCTTCGCGGGCGGCACGCTCGACGTGCCGGCCGACGCGACGCTCGTGCTCGCGCGCGACGATGCGCAGTTCACGCTGCGCGTCGAGGCGCACGGCGCCTGAACGACACGCGAACCGTATCCCGGGCCGCTGGTTTGCACCGCGGCCCGTTTGCATAGTTGGAATCACGCACACCATGACCACCGACACCACTGGCCGCACCGGCAATCCCGCTGCGGCCGCGAGCCCCGACCGGTTCCGCTACGGTTTCCTGAAGGGCAACCCGCAGCTCACGAAAAACGGCGAGCTGAAGCACCTGCTGTCGATCGAGGGCCTGCCGCGCTCGATCGTCAACCACATCCTCGATACGGCCGAGCAGTTCGTCAGCGTGACGGACCGTGAAGTGAAGAAGGTGCCGCTGCTGCGCGGCAAGTCCGTGTTCAACCTGTTCTTCGAGAACTCGACGCGCACGCGCACGACCTTCGAGATCGCCGCGACGCGCCTGTCGGCCGATGTGCTGAACCTGAACATCAATGCGTCGTCGACGAGCAAGGGCGAATCGCTGCTCGACACGATCAACAACCTGTCGGCGATGCATGCCGACCTGTTCGTCGTGCGTCACGCGTCGAGCGGCGCGCCGTACCTGATCGCCGAGCACTGCGCACCGCACGTGCACGTGATCAACGCCGGCGACGGCCGCCATGCGCACCCGACGCAGGGCCTGCTCGACATGTACACGATCCGTCACTACAAGCGCGACTTCACGAAGCTGCGCGTGGCGATCGTCGGCGATATCCTGCATTCGCGCGTCGCGCGCTCCGACATTCACGCGCTCACCACGCTCGGCGTGCCGGAAGTGCGCGCGATCGGCCCGCGCACGCTGCTGCCGGGCGGCCTCGAGCAGATGGGCGTGAAGGTGTTCCACAACCTCGACGAAGGGCTGAAGGGCGTCGACGTGATCATCATGCTGCGCCTGCAGAACGAGCGGATGAGCGGCGCGCTGCTGCCGTCCGCGCAGGAATACTTCAAGACCTGGGGCCTGACGCCCGAGCGCCTCGCGCTGGCCGCGCCCGACGCGATCGTGATGCACCCGGGCCCGATGAACCGCGGCGTCGAGATCGATTCGCAGGTCGCCGATGGCCCGCAATCGGTGATCCTCAACCAGGTCACGTTCGGCATCGCCGTGCGGATGGCGGTGATGGGCATCGTCGCCGGCAACAGCGACTGAGCCCGCTTTCGCGCATCCTCATTCAGGCATTCAACGCATTCAACGTATTCACAGACAGCGCATGAAGATTCATATCCAAGGCGGCACGCTGATCGACCCGGTCGCCGGCACCGAGCAGCAGGCCGACGTTTTCGTCGCGGACGGCAAGATCGCCGCGCTCGGCGCGGCGCCGGCCGGTTTCAACGCGGACAGGACGATCGACGCATCGGGCCTGATCGTCGCGCCCGGCCTCGTCGACCTGTGCGCGCGGCTGCGCGAGCCCGGCTACGAGCACAAGGCGACGCTCGCGTCCGAGATGGCCGCAGCCGTTGCGGGCGGCGTCACGACCCTCGTGTGCCCGCCGGATACCGACCCCGTGCTCGACGAGCCGGGCCTCGTCGAGATGCTCAAGTTCCGCGCGCGCAACCTGCACCAGGCCAACGTGCATCCGCTCGGCGCGCTGACGATCGGCCTCAAGGGGGAAGTGATCACCGAGATGGTCGCGCTGACCGAGTCCGGCTGCGTCGGCTTCACGCATGCCAACGTGCCGGTGCGCGACACGCAGGTGCTGCTGCGTGCGCTGCAGTACGCGAGCACCTACGGCTACACCACGTGGCTGCGCCCGCAAGACGCATTCATCGGCCGCGGCGGCGTCGCCGCGAGCGGCGCGCTGGCGTCGCGGCTCGGGCTGTCCGGCGTGCCGGTCGCGGCCGAGACGATCGCGCTGCACACGATCTTCGAACTGATGCGCGTGACGGGCGCAAGCGTGCACCTCGCGCGGCTGTCGTCGGCGGCCGGCCTCGCGCTCGTGCGCGCGGCGAAGGCCGAGGGGCTGCCCGTGACCTGCGACGTCGGCGTGAATCACCTGCACCTGATCGACGTCGACATCGGCTACTTCGATTCGCAGTTCCGGCTCGATCCGCCGCTGCGCAGCGAGCGCGATCGCGAAGCGATTCGCGTGGCGCTCGCCGATGGCACGATCGACGCGATCTGCTCCGACCACACGCCGGTCGACGACGACGAGAAACTGCTGCCGTTCGGCGAAGCGACGCCGGGCGCGACGGGGCTCGAACTGCTGCTGTCGCTGACGTTGAAGTGGGCGGACGAGACGCGCACGCCGCTTGCGCAGGCGCTGCGCCGCATCACGTCCGCACCGGCCGACGTGCTGAAGCTGCCGGCCGGCCGCCTGGCCGAAGGCGGTGCGGCCGACCTGTGCGTGTTCGACCCGCGTGCGCACTGGCGCGTCGAGCCCCGTGCGCTGAAGAGCCAGGGCCACAACTCGCCGTTCCTCGGCTACGAACTGCCCGCCTGCGTGCGCACGACGTTCGTCGCCGGGCAGATCGCGTTCGAGCGCCCCTGAACCACGCCGGACCTTCGCCATGATTGCCCTTCGCAAGCTGCGTCTCGTCTTTCACCTGTTGCGCGGCATGGCGATCGTCGCGCTGCGTTTTTCGCACGTCACGCCCGCGCGGCGCGCCGAGATGATACGCCGCTGGTCGCTCAAGCTGCTGCGGATCTGCGGGATGCGCCTCGTCGTCCATCACGACGGCGCGCGGCTCGACGCGAGCGCGCTCGTGGTCGGCAATCACGTGTCGTGGCTCGATATCTACACGATCAACGCGTGGCGGCCGACGCCGTTCGTGTCGAAGGCCGAGGTGCGGCAGTGGCCGGTCGTCGGCTGGCTCGCCGAGAAGCTCGACACCGTGTTCCTGCAGCGCGAGAAGCGCACCGAGGCGATGCGGGTCATGCACGAGATGGCCGAGCGCCTGCGCAACGGCGGGCTGATGTGCGTGTTTCCGGAAGGGACGACGACCGACGGGCAGGAACTGCTGCCGTTCCATGCGAACCTGTTCCAGTCCGCGGTGTCGGCCGGCTGCGCGGTGCAGCCGATCTGCCTGATGTACGAGGACGCGCAGGGGCGGCAGTCGGTCGCGCCGGCCTACACGGGCGAGCTGGCGCTCGGCAAGTCGCTCGACATGGTGTTGCGCGGCGGCCCGATCGTCGCGCATCTTTACGTGTGTGAACCGATCGCGCCGGGCGGTGACCGGCGGGCGACGTCCGCGGCGGCGCGCGACGCGATCGGGGCTGCGCTCGCGACGCTGCAGGAGAAGGTCGGCAAGCCGACGGCCGAGTCGCTCGCGGAATTGCAGAAGCATGCGTATCCGGCGACCGAGCTCGGCGCCGGTGCGGCAGGCGGCGAGGCGGCCGACGCGCCGGTGCCGGGGCGCGAGGGTTGATGCGCTTCCCGGCCCCGCGAATCAGGCCGTTATCACTCTCCGCCCGGCGCGAGGCACGCTTCGCACTGCACCTGCGTGACCGTGCGCTGCGCCGGATCGGCCGTTAGCCGCACGGCTGACAGCTGGTTGCCCCACACACATCCCGAATCGAGCGCGACGACGTTCTCGCGCAGCATCAGGCCGAGCGCGGCCCAGTGCCCGAACACGACCGTCACGTCCTCCGTGCGGCGCCCCGGTACGTCGAACCACGGCAGGTAGCCGGGTGGCGCGCTGTCGGGGCCGCCGTTTGCCCTGAATTCCATCGCACCGTCGGGCGTGCAGAAGCGGATGCGCGTGAACGCGTTGAACGCGACGCGCATCCGGTCGCGTTTCTTCAGATCCGGGCTCCATTGATTCGGCTCGTTGCCGTACAGTTTCTGCAGCGTGTCGCGCCAGTCGGGCGCGCGCAGCGCGCGCTGGAGTTCGTCGGCGAGCTCCAGTACCAGCGTGGCATCCCACTGCGGCAGCACGCCCGCGTGGACAAGCAGCATCCCGTCCTCCGCATGCACGAACGGGCGGTGGCGAACCCAGTCGAGCAGCGCGTCGGCGTCGGGTGCGTCGAGGATCTCGCCGATGGTGTCGCCGGGGCGTTCGGTGCGCAGGCCGGCGGAGACCGCAAGCAGGTGGAGGTCGTGATTACCGAGCACGACGGTCGCGCGCGGGCCGAGGTCGACCAGCGCGCGCAGCGCGGCGAGGGAGTCCGGGCCGCGGTTGACGACGTCGCCGGCGATCCATAGCGGGGTGTCGGCGGGGGCGGACAGTTTTTCGAGCAGAGACTGGAAAGCGGAGTGGCAGCCTTGGATGTCGCCGATGGCGATGGGGGTAGCGATCATGAGAGGCAAGTTGTTACAAATCTTGACGCGAGATGGAAATGGAAGTGATCGCCGCAGTGTGGCTGCAGGCGCTTGTGTTGTATTTTAACACATTGATTTTAATGGAATTTTTTTGGCGTCGCAGGTCCGGAGCACTGTATCAAGTTGTTAGCGACGTGGCTTTCGAGCAGAGTCGCTTCTTATAATCGACCGCGCCGCAACAAAATTAGCATTTCATGACTTTGACGGTTACGGTCAGCAGTTAGAATGCCCGCCTTGGGGGGCGCGTACGGCGACGTCGTCGCGTTCGGAATTCGTGGCGGCTCGCGTCTGAGGCATGCCATGTACGACTAGAGGGAGCCTCATGATTCTCGTGACGGGCGGTGCGGGTTTTATCGGTGCCAATTTCGTAATCGACTGGCTGCGTCAATCCGACGAGGCCGTGCTCAACGTCGATAAGCTAACCTACGCAGGCAACCTTCGCACGCTTCAATCGCTGATCGGGAGCTCGAAGCACGTATTCGCCCGCGTCGACGTCTGCGACCGTGCGGCGCTCGACGCGTTGTTGGCCACACATCGGCCGCGCGCAATTCTGCATTTCGCGGCGGAAAGCCATGTCGATCGCTCGATTCACGGTCCGGCCGAGTTCGTTCAGACCAATGTGGTCGGTACCTTTACGTTGCTTGAGGCCGCACGTCAATACTGGAGTGCGTTGCCCGATGCGGAGCGGACGGCCTTCCGCTTCCTGCACGTGTCGACCGACGAAGTGTTCGGTTCGCTGTCCCCAACGGATCCACAGTTCTCCGAAGCAACGCCGTATGCGCCCAATAGCCCGTACTCGGCGACGAAAGCCGGCTCAGATCATCTGGTACGCGCTTACCATCATACGTATGGCCTGCCGTCGCTGACGACGAACTGTTCGAACAACTACGGTCCGTATCAGTTCCCCGAAAAGCTCATTCCGCTGATGATTGCGAATGCACTTGCCGGCAAGCCGCTACCCGTCTACGGCGATGGCCAGAACGTGCGCGACTGGCTGTACGTCGGCGATCACTGCAGCGCGATCCGCGAAGTGCTCGCGCGCGGCACACCGGGCGAGACCTACAACGTCGGGGGCTGGAACGAAATGACGAACCTCGACGTCGTGCATACGCTGTGCGATTTGCTCGACAACGCGCGACCCAAGGCGCAAGGCTCGTATCGGGACCAGATTACGTACGTGAAGGATCGTCCGGGGCACGATCGCCGTTACGCGATCGACGCGCGCAAGCTCGAGCGCGAGCTCGGCTGGAAGCCGGCCGAGACGTTCGCGACCGGCCTCGCGAAAACCGTCGCCTGGTATCTCGACAACCAGGCGTGGTCCGACGAGGTGGCTTCGGGCGAATATCGCAAGTGGGTCGAGACCAACTACGCAGAGCGCGTTTGACAGGAGCGGCGATGACACGCAAGGGCATCATTCTTGCCGGTGGTTCAGGCACACGGCTCTATCCGATCACGCACGCGGTATCGAAGCAGTTGCTGCCGGTGTACGACAAGCCGATGATCTACTATCCGCTGTCGACGCTGATGGTCGCTGGCATTCGGGACGTGCTGATCATCTCGACACCGCACGACACACCGCGCTTCGAGTCGATGCTTCGCGACGGCAGCCAGTGGGGTATGAATATCGAGTACGCGACGCAGCCATCGCCGGACGGGCTCGCGCAGGCTTTCGTTATCGGCCGGGACTTCGTTGGCAACGATCCGTCGGCGCTCATCCTCGGAGACAACATTTTCTACGGGCACGATCTCGCGAAGCAACTCGAGCGCGCGAACGAGCGCGATGCAGGCGCGACCGTGTTCGCTTATCACGTCCAAGATCCCGAGCGTTACGGCGTGGTGGAGTTCGACCGGAACTTCCGCGCGTTGTCGATCGAGGAGAAGCCCGCGAAGCCACGTTCGCAGTATGCGGTCACGGGGCTGTACTTCTATGACAACCGCGTGTGCGACATCGCGGCAGACATCAAGCCGTCGGCGCGCGGTGAACTGGAAATCACCGATGTCAATTCGCGGTATCTCGCGGACGGTGCATTGAATGTCGAGATCATGGGGCGCGGCTACGCGTGGCTCGATACAGGTACGCACGATTCGCTGATCGAGGCGGCGACGTTCATCGCGACGCTGCAGAAGCGCCAGGGGCTCGTGGTCGCTTGTCCCGAGGAGATCGCGTACCGCCGTAACTGGATCGACGCAGAGCAGGTGCTGAAACTGGCACAGCCGCTCGCGAAGAATGCCTACGGGCAGTATCTCCGGAACCTACTCACCAATCAGGTCGCATGGCAATCCACGTAACGGCGACGGCACTCCCGGACGTCAAGCTCATTGAGCCGAAGGTTTTCGGCGACGCGCGCGGCTATTTTTACGAGAGCTTCAACGAGCGCGAGTTCACGCAACTTGTCGGAGTCGATGTCGCATTCGTTCAGGACAACCACTCGCGGTCGGCGAAGGGCGTGCTGCGCGGGCTGCACTACCAGATCGAGCACGCGCAGGGCAAGCTCGTGCGCGTGATCGAAGGCGAGGTGTTCGACGTTGCAGTCGACATCCGCCGTAGTTCGCCGCATTTCGGCAAGTGGGTTGGTGTGGTCCTGTCGGCAGACAATCATCGCCAGATGTGGGTGCCGCCCGGTTTCGCGCATGGTTTCGTCGTGTTGTCGGAGGCCGCGCAATTCCTTTACAAGACCACCGACTACTGGTTTCCCGAGCACGAGCGCAGCATCGTCTGGAACGATCCGGAGATTGGTATCGCATGGCCGATCAACGGCGAACCTGTCCTGGCGCCGAAGGACGCGGCTGGCAAGCGCCTAAGCGAGTCCGACGTCTATGCATAAAGGCGACAGGAACACCGCGCCGACGATCCTCGTGACAGGCGTAAACGGTCAGATCGGCTTCGAGTTGTTGCGGACGCTGCAGGGGCTCGGCCGCGTGGTGCCGTGCGACCGGGCGACGCTCGATCTGTCCGATCCCGATCGTGTGCGCGCGTTCGTGCGTGACGTGAAGCCGTCGCTGATCGTGAACCCGGCGGCGTATACGGCGGTGGACCAGGCAGAGACCGATGTCGACGCCGCGCGCCGCCTGAATATCGACCTGCCGCGCGTGTTCGCGGAAGAGATGGCGCGCAGTGGCGGCGCGCTCATTCACTATTCGACCGACTATGTGTTCGACGGCACGAACACGGAGGCGTACGCGGAAACCGATGCGACCAATCCCGCCAACGTTTATGGCGCGACCAAGCGTGACGGCGAACTGGCGATTGCGGCGACCGGGTGCGCGCATCTGATCCTGCGAACGAGCTGGGTGTACGGCCGGCGCGGCAGGAACTTCCTGCTGACGATGCTGAAGCTGGGCGCCGAGCGACCGGAACTGCGGATCGTCGCGGATCAGGTCGGCGCACCGACGTGGTCGAAGACCATTGCCGCAGCCACGGCGCACATCGTCGCGCAGGGCGCGGCATCGACCGACACCGACTGGTGGGCTCGCCGCTCCGGCGTCTATCACCTGACCTCGGCCGGCGCGACGTCGTGGTGCGGTTTTGCCGAAGCCATCTTCGCGGCCGCCATGGCGTCCCATGCGCCGAAAGTCGTGCCGATCGCGTCGAGCGACTATCCGACACCGGCGAAGCGGCCTGCGAATTCGAGACTGGCGCTGGACAAGCTGGGCGCGACGTTCGGACTGCGGATGCCTGACTGGCGCGATGCGCTGGCGCTGTGTCTGGCCGAATGATCACGACCCGCTCCGGGGCGAGCCGACCGTCGAGCAAGCGAAGGTCCGGATAACGATCGCGGTGTCAGGTTCCCGGCCCGGGCGGGCGTCGCCTGGCTTGACGCTGGCAACCGTTCCGGCAAGTTCAGCGAGTTGAATGTGACCGAGCGGTAACGTTCGGGCGCCCGACCCGGTGGTGTGGTCGCCGATCAGTATCGAGGCAGGGTACGACGATCGCGCTGCAGGCGCGTTCGGGCCTTGCCTGGCGGCCGTCCCGGGTCGACCGCCGTTTTCGGGTGGAGTGGTGCCGGCTATAATCCTGTTCCGGCCGGGTCTTGCATGACCGGCTGGCAACCACGCCGGCGGGTGTATGGATGTAAGTGGCGAAGGCGTTGGCTTCGCCAGCGAATACTAAATGTGGAGTGAATGTGATGTTAATCCCCGTCATCCTGTCCGGTGGTGCCGGTACGCGACTTTGGCCCGTCTCTCGCGAAGGGCATCCCAAACCGTTCATGAAGCTCGCCGATGGCGAGAGTCTGCTGCTGAAAACCTACCGTCGCGCTGCGGCGGTGGTCGGCGGCGATGAGAACGCGCCGCGTGGAGAATTGCTGACGGTCACCAACCGTGACTACTACTTCATGAGCAAGGACGAGTTCGTGGGCGCGGCGCTCGGCGAACAGCGGCCTGGCGTATTCATGCTCGAACCGGCCGGTCGCAACACGGCGCCCGCCGTGGCGATGGCAGCGCATCATGTCGCTGAAAAATACGGGCGCGACGCACTGATGCTGGTGCTGGCGGCCGATCACCTAGTGCAGGACCAGAAGGGCTTCGTGGACGCTGTCGCGAGCGCGGCCGAACTGGCGAAGCAGGGCCGGCTGGTGACGTTCGGCATCGTGCCGACGAGCCCGGATACCGGCTTCGGCTATATCGAGGCAGGCGAGTCGGTCGGGACTGGCCGGACGGCGCTGCGCTTCGTCGAGAAGCCTGATGCGGCGAAGGCGGCGGAATACCTGGCAGCGGGCAACTACCTGTGGAACTCGGGCATGTTCTGCTTCAAGGCCGGCGTCATTCTTGACGAGATGGCCCGCCATGCCCCGGACGTCGCCGCGGCTGCCGAAGCGTGCTGGGCAGCGCTACAGGAAGCCAACAAGTCGTCGACGCAGATGCTCGAGATTCCCGCCGAATCGTTCGAGAAGATGCCCGACATCTCGATCGACTATGCAGTGATGGAGCGCTCGTCGAACGTGGCGGTGGTGCCCGCGAGCTTCGGCTGGAGCGATATCGGCTCGTGGGGCGCGGTGCGCGACCTCGTCGAGCCTGACCAGGACAGCAACCGGGCCGTCGGCGATGCGATCTTCGTCGATAGCCGCAACATGTACGTGCAGACGCAGGATCGCGTCGTGGCGTCGGTCGGCGTGGCCGACCTGATGATCATCGATACGCCGGACGCGCTGCTGGTCGCCCACCCCGACCGCGCGCAGGATGTGAAGCAGGTGGTCGCCCGCCTGAAGAAGCGCAATCACGACGCGTACAAGCTGCACCGCACCGTGAGCCGTCCGTGGGGAACCTACACGGTGCTGGAAGAAGGCCCGCGGTTCAAGATCAAGCGCATCGAAGTCAAGCCGGGCGGGAGCCTGAGCCTGCAGATGCACCACCATCGCAGCGAGCACTGGATCGTCGTGAGCGGGATGGCCAAGGTCGTCAACGGCGATCAGGAAATCTTCGTTCGGACCAACGAGTCCACCTATATTCCTGCGGGCCACAAGCACCGCCTCGAGAATCCGGGCGTGCTGGACCTCGTGATGATCGAGGTGCAGAGCGGCGAGTACCTGGGAGAAGACGACATCGTTCGTTTCCAAGATGTGTACGGGCGGGCTTGATGCTGGGCATGCTGAGAGCCCTGTGGGCTTATCGCGGATTCATTCTGGGAAGCGTCAAGCGGGAATTTCAGTCCAAGTACCGTAATTCCCTGCTGGGCGCGGCATGGACCGTCCTCAATCCGCTCGCGATGATCGTCGTCTATACGGTGATCTTCTCGCGCGTCATGCATACGAGGCTGCCCGGCGTCGACAACAGCTTCGCGTACAGCATTCACCTGTGCGCAGGCATGTTGCCGTGGGGCATGTTCGTGGAAGTCGTCAGTCGTGCGCAGAACGCGTTCATCGAGAACGCGAACCTGATCAAGAAGCTGAGCTTTCCGCGACTCTGCCTGCCGGTGATCGTGGTTGCCAATTCGCTGGTCAATTTCGCGATCGTGTTCGGCCTGTTCGTCGTGTTCCTGGTGCTGACCGGCAACTTCCCCGGCATCGCGTTCCTGGCGATCATTCCGTTGCTGATGCTGCTGACGCTGTTCGCGATCGGCCTCGGGATCACGCTCGGCGTGCTCAATGTGTTCTTCCGCGACGTCGGGCAGTTCTTCGGCATCGTGCTTAACTTCTGGTTCTGGCTGACGCCGATCGTCTATTCGCTTGAAATCCTGCCGAAGCCGATTCAGGCGGGCATGCAGTTCAACCCGATGGCATCGCTGATCCAGGCATTTCAAGTCGTGATGATGCAGGGCCGGTGGCCGGACTGGTCGCAACTCTGGTTCGTGACGGCACTGGGCGTCGGCTGGTGCCTTATCGGTTTCAGTCTGTTCCGCAGGCACGCGGGCGAAATGGTGGATGAACTCTGATGGGCACCATTACCGTTAGCAATCTGGGCAAGGCCTACAAGCAGTACCCGACACGCTGGTCGCGTCTGGTCGAATGGATGGACCCCCGCCGCAAGCAGCATCACACGCTGCACTGGGTTCTGCAGGACGTGAACTTCACGGTGCGCGCCGGCGAGGCGCTGGGCATCATCGGCATCAACGGCGCGGGCAAGAGCACGCTGCTGAAGATGATCGTCGGGACCACGCAACCGACCGTCGGCAGCGTGACGATGACCGGTCGCGTCGCCGCGCTGCTCGAGCTCGGGATGGGTTTCCATCCGGATTTCACCGGCCGCCAGAACGTAATGATGGCCGGGCAACTGCTCGGCTATACCGTCGACGAACTGCTGGCGCTGATGCCGGAAATCGAGGCGTTCGCCGAAATCGGCGAATACATCGACCAGCCGGTGCGCGTGTATTCGAGCGGCATGCAGGTGCGTCTTGCGTTCAGCGTCGCGACGGCGCGCCGGCCCGACGTGCTAATCGTCGACGAGGCGTTGTCGGTCGGCGATGCGTATTTCCAGCACAAGAGTTTCGACCGGATTCGCGAGTTCCGCACGCAAGGCACGACGCTTCTGATCGTCGCGCACGACAAGGCTGCGATCCAGGCGATCTGCGATCACGCGATCCTGCTGAACGCCGGGCGTCTGGAAATGGAAGGGCCGCCCGAGGCGGTCATGGACTACTACAACGCGATGCTGGCCGATCGCAAGGATCACGGGGTCCGGCAGGAAAAGCTCGAGAGCGGCGCGGTGCAGACCGTGTCCGGCACGGGCGAAGCCGTGATCGATGCCGTCGATCTGCTTGACGAGTCGGGGCAACCCATCGAGGTCGCCGGCGTCGGGCAGCCGGTTGCGCTGCGCGTCAAGATCCGCTGTGTCAAAGCGATCCCCGAGCTGGTGGTCGGGTACATGATCAAGGATCGACTCGGACAGACGGTGTTCGGAACGAACACCTATCACCTGAAGCAGGTGCTGGTCGATCTCGATGCGGGTCAGACGGTCGAGCTGTACTTCGAATTCACTGCCAACATCGGGGTCGGCAGTTATTCGGTCGCGGTGGCGCTGCACACGGGCGACGCCCATGTCGTGAACAACTACCAGTGGCGCGATCGCGCTTTGGTATTCAACGTCGTCAACAAAAAGATGGAAACTTTCGTCGGTGTGGCATGGCTACCGACGACCGTGAGGAGCTTGCCGTAGTGGACAGTTTTTATCGCGCGTTTGAAGATCAGCATCGCGGTTCGAGGGAGCTGATCAAAGGCCGACTGGCGAAGTACCTGCCGTTCATCACGCCGCTCGCGACGCTCTACCCGGGCGGCAAGACCTTCGACCTCGGTTGCGGTCGCGGCGAATGGCTCGAACTCATGGCCGAGGCGGGTTTTTCCCCGGTCGGGGTGGACCTGGATGCCGATATGCTGGAAGCATGCCGCGAGCGCGGCCTGCCGGTTTTCCAGGGTGACGCGATCGAGTATCTTGCCGCGCTCGATTCGGACAGCCACGCGCTCGTTTCGGCTTTTCACGTCGTCGAGCACGTGTCCTTCGAACAGGTGCGCAGGATCGTCAGCGAAGCGCTGCGCGTACTGAAACCCGGTGGGCTGCTGATCCTCGAGACGCCGAACCCGGAAAACATCGTCGTTGCGGGCTGCAATTTCTATCTGGACCCGAGTCACAAGCAACCGATTCCTCCCGAACTGCTGAGCTTCGTCGGCGAATATGCCGGCTTCGCACGGGTCAAGCGGCTTCGGCTGCAGGAAGCCCCTGCGTTACAGGACGAGGGCGCACGAATTCATCTGCTCGACGTGCTGGGTGGCGTCAGCCCTGACTACGCCATCGTTGCGCAGAAATCCTGCAGCGAAGAAGAGGCCGCATCATTCGACGAAGCGTTCAATGCCGACTACGGTCTGGCGCTAGCCGATTTGGCAGCCAGATTCGAGCAAGGGCGCGCGCGGGAGCACGAGCGATCGGCAGATGAGATTCGGAAGACTCACGATGAAATTGGACACGTCCGCAGCGAAATTGGACACGTCCGCAGCGAAATGGGGCAGGTCCGTAGCGAATTGGGCCTGGTCATCGGCGAATTGCGGCATGCCCGCAGCGAACTGGGGCAAGTCCTCGACGAGCTTGGGCGAGTTCGGGGCGAACTGAGGCAAGTCCAGGACGCGATCGGGGCGGTCCATGGCGAGCAGGGGCGTGTCCACGACGAAGCGCAGCATACGGCCGAGAGATTGCAGGCGGTCTACGACAGCACGTCGTGGCGTATCACTGCCCCGATGCGTAGCGTTGTAACGCATGCCCGTGAAGCGAAGGGCGCCTGCAAATCCGGCATGCGGCGCGCGTTGTTCCGCGGCGTTGCGTACGCCAATCGCAATCCGGAGCTACGACGACTGGCCGTCCGAGTGTTGAACAGGATGCCCGGTGTTAAGCAACGACTCGTTCGGATCATCGTCGGCGCGCCTGCTCAACCGGTGCGGAAGCCAGTCGATGATGACGGTTTGACGCCCCGCGCGCGCGAAGCGTTCACGGCATTGAAGTCTGCCCTCGCGCACGAAAATGGGAATGCTGAATAATGCGTATCGTTGTTGACATGCAAGGGGCGCAGAGCCTCAACTCGCGCAATCGCGGCGTGGGGCGTTACACCGAATCCATCGTCAAGGCGATGATCCGGAATCGCGGCGAGCACGAAATCGTCCTTGCGCTGAACGGGTCGTTCGAGGAGTCTGCGTGGATTCTGCGCGAGCAGTTCGAAGCGATCCTGTCGTCGAGCGATATCCACGTCTGGCACGCAGCGGGGCCGGCCGCTTTTGTCGATAAAGCCAACCTGTGGCGTCGCCAGTCAGGTGAACTGACTTATGAGTCATTTCTGACGAGCCTGAAGCCGGATTTCATCTATATCGCCAGCTACTTCGAAGGCTTCGGCGACGATTCGATCACCAGCATTCACGCACTTCAGACCAACGTTCCGGTCGCAGTCACGCTGTACGACCTGATTCCGTACCTCTATGCCAAGCCTTATCTGGAGAACCCGCTTTTCAAGGATTGGTACCTGGGGAAAATCGAGCATCTTCGACGCGCCGATCTGTGGCTGGCGATCTCCGAATCGTCGCGCATGGAGGGGATCGAGCATCTCGATCTCTCGCCTGAGTGGTCGGTCAACATGTCCGCCGATGTCGACGCGTGGTTTCGGCCGGAGCAGATCGCGCCCGAGCGCGAAGCGGCATTGCGGGGCAAGTACGGGCTGACGAAACCGTTCGTGCTGTATACGGGCGGTATCGACCATCGCAAGAACGTCGAGGGCATGATTCGCGCGTTCGCGTTGTTGCCGTCCGAGTTGCGGAAGTCGCACCAATTGGCGATCGTCTGCTCGATCCAGCCGGCCAGCCGCGAAGAGCTGACGCGCCTGGCGCGGCAGGTCGGGCTGGATGCGGAAGACGTCGTGTGCACGGGCTTCGTGCCCGACGAGGACCTGCTGGCGCTTTACAACCTGTGCCGCTTGTTCGTCTTTCCTTCATGGCACGAGGGCTTCGGCTTGCCGGTGCTGGAGGCGATGCGCTGCGGCGCGCCCGTGATCGGTGCGAATACGTCGAGCGTTCCCGAAGTGATCGGCTGGGACGACGCGCTGTTCGATCCGAAATCCGATGAATCAATTGCGCGCTGCATGCAGCGCGGGCTGACGGACGAACATTATCGTCAGGCACTGGTCGAGCATGGGAAGCGTCAGGCCGGGAAGTTTTCGTGGGATCAAAGCGGGCGTTGCGCGCTCGACGCCATGGAGCGACGGCTTCAGGCGTGGCAGGCCGAACGGCGTGAGCTCGAGGTTCAGCCGCGACGTCCGCGGCTGGCCTACGTGTCGCCGTTGCCGCCAGCCCGAACGGGGATCGCCGACTACAGCGCGGAACTGCTGCCGGAACTGGCCCGTTTTTACGATATCGACGTCATCGTCGACCCGGATGAAGCGGAAGCCATCCAGTCCGGCCCGCTCGCGCACGTTTCGGTGAAAACGCCGGCGTGGCTGCGCAAGCATGCGGATTCCTACGACCGGGTGCTCTACCATTTCGGGAACTCGTCGTTCCACCAGTACATGTTTTCGCTGCTGGACGCCGTACCGGGTGTGGTCGTGCTGCACGACTTCTTTCTGTCGGGCATCCTCGCGCACATGGCCATTCACGGGAACCGTCCCGACAGCTGGTCCAAAGCGCTGTATGACGCGCACGGGTATGTCGGCCTCAGGGCCCGTCATCAGAAAGAGGACATCGCGGATGTCGTCTGGGAATATCCGTGCAGCCTGGGTGTGATCCAGAAGAGCCTGGGCTTGATCGTTCATTCTGCGAATTCGTTGCAACTGGCTCGGCATTGGTATGGTGGAGATACTAGGGATTGGGCCGTGATCCCCCTTATGCGCAAAGCCAACATCGCGTCGAGTCGAGACGAGGCACGTGAAGCGTTAGGATTCGGCAAGAACGACTACGTAGTCTGTGCGTTCGGAGCACTAGGGCCTTCCAAACTGAATCATCGTTTACTGCATGCGTGGGGCCGTTCTTCCCTAGCACGTGATCCGGCATGCCATTTGATCTTTGTCGGAGAAAATCAGCCGACTCAATATGGTGAAGAGTGCGGTCGTAGCATTCGGCAAATGGGAGCGGATGCCAGAGTCCGCATTACGGGCTGGGTCGATGCGTCAACCTTTCGCAGCTATCTGGCCGCAGTCGATGTCGGAGTGCAGTTGCGGACGCTTTCCAGGGGTGAGACTTCGGCAGCGGTCCTGGACTGCATGAATTACGGCGCAGCGACGATCGTCAACGCGAACGGAAGCATGGCCGATCTGGATCGCGATGCGGTGTGGATGCTGCCGGACGAGTTCTCCGACGAGCAACTGGTCGACGCGCTGGAGACATTGCGTTCCGACGCGGCGCGCCGGCAACGGATGGGCGCGCACGCACGGGAGGTCATCGTGACTGATCACGCGCCCGGCGTCTGCGCTGGACAGTATCGCAATGCTATCGAGCGGTTCTATCTCCAGGCGGCCGCAAATCCCGTCGTGCTGTCTCGCGCTATCGCGCGCCGGGCCGGTCAGGCGAGCGACGACCAGTTGCGCGCGTGGGCGCTGACCGTGGCGAGGAATTTTGTGCCGCGCAACAACAAGCGGCAATTGTTGGTCGACATTTCCGAACTCGTCCGGGTGGATGCCAGAAGCGGGATCCAGCGCGTGGTCCGGAATCTGCTGAAGGAATGGCTGGATTCGCCGCCCGACGGCTTCCGTGTCGAGCCGGTTTATGCGACGACCAAGGATCCCTATCGCTATGCGCGTGATTTCACGACGCGGATGATGGGGTTCGAGGACGGCTGGCTGCAGGACGAGGCGATCGACTATGCGCCGGGTGACGTGTTCGTCGGCCTCGATCTGCAGCCCCAGGTCGTGCCCGCACAACGGGAGTTTTACCAGAGCCTGCGATTGCAGGGTGTTCAGGTCAAGTTTGTCGTCTACGATCTGTTGTGCGTGCTGCTTCCGCAATACTTCGTTCCCGGTGCCGCTGACGGCTTTACGGATTGGCTCGATGTCGTGGCGGACAGTGACGGCGCATTGTGCATCTCGAACGCGGTGGCGACGGATCTGTCGACGTGGCTGGACGCGCACGCGCCGCAGCGGTCGCCATCGTTTAAAATCGATTGGTTCCATCTGGGCGCGGATATCGAGAATTTCGCGACTTCGTCGGAAATCCCGCGCGACGGCGAGAAGGTGCTACAACACCTGCGTAGCGCCCCGACGTTTCTGATGGTCGGCAC
Organism: Burkholderia sp. Ac-20344; assembly: GCF_017104975.1. NCBI lineage: Bacteria > Pseudomonadati > Pseudomonadota > Betaproteobacteria > Burkholderiales > Burkholderiaceae > Burkholderia > Burkholderia sp. Ac-20344. The sequence continues at coordinate 78,452 of NZ_JAAGPP010000015.1, read as the reverse complement.
CCTCGAGCCGCGCAAGGGCCATGTGCAGGTTCTGGATGCGTTCGAGCGGCTGTGGCGGGAGAATCAGGACATCAACCTGGTGATCGTGGGCCGGCAGGGGTGGATGGTCGAAGATCTGGTCTCGATGTTGCGCGGGCATGCCGAGCAGGGGCGCCACCTGTTCTGGCTGGATAGCGTCTCGGACGATTATCTGGAGAAAATCTATGCAGCGAGTTCGTGCCTGATTGCGGCATCCTATGGTGAAGGCTTCGGTTTGCCGTTAATTGAAGCAGCGCAGCACGGACTGGCGATCATCGCCCGCGATCTGCCCGTGTTTCGTGAAGTGGCCGGCGAGCACGCATTTTATTTTTCAGCGAAGGACGGGAACGCTCTGGCGAGCGAGATCAAGGCATGGCTCGAGCTTCTAGCAGTTCAGCAAGCGCCTTCATCTCGCGACATGCCTTTCCTGACCTGGGCGCAGAGCGCTCGCCATTTGGCAAAAATTCTCACGCACAACGAAGCGTGTTCTTAAAGCAGGGCTATTATGTCTAAGAAAATTTCCATCATCACCGGTATCACCGGCCAGGACGGCGCCTATCTCGCCGAACTCCTGCTCGACAAGGGCTACACCGTCTACGGTACCTATCGTCGCACCAGCTCGGTGAATTTCTGGCGTATCGAAGAGCTGGGCATTGCCAAGCATCCGAACCTGCACTTGGTCGAATACGACCTGACCGACCTGTCGGCGAGTATTCGCCTGCTGCAGACGACCGGCGCGACCGAGGTGTACAACCTCGCGGCGCAGAGCTTCGTCGGCGTGTCGTTCGACCAGCCGGTCACGACCGCGGAGATCACAGGCATCGGTCCGCTGAACCTGCTTGAGGCGATCCGCATCGTCAATCCGAAGATCCGCTTCTACCAGGCAAGCACGTCGGAAATGTTCGGCAAGGTGCAGGCGATTCCGCAGATCGAATCAACGCCGTTCTATCCGCGCAGCCCCTATGGTGTGGCGAAGCTGTATGCGCACTGGATTACGGTGAACTACCGCGAGAGCTACGACATCTTCGGCTGCAGCGGGATTTTGTTCAATCACGAATCGCCGCTGCGCGGCCGCGAATTCGTCACGCGCAAGATCACCGACTCCGTCGCCAAGATCAAGCTCGGCCAGCTCGACGTGCTCGAACTGGGCAACATGGACGCGAAGCGCGACTGGGGCTTCGCGAAGGAATATGTCGAAGGCATGTGGCGCATGCTGCAGGCCGACGAACCGGATACGTTCGTGCTGGCCACGAACCGTACCGAAACCGTGCGCGACTTCGTGCGCATGGCGTTCAAGGCGACCGGTGTCGACCTCGAATTCAAGGGCAGCGATGCGAACGAGATCGCCGTCGATGTCGCAACTGGCAAGACGGTGGTTCGTGTCAATCCGAAGTTCCATCGCCCGGCCGAGGTCGACCTGCTGATCGGTAATCCGGAGAAGGCGAAGCAGAAGCTGGGCTGGGAGCCGAAGACGACGCTTGAGCAGCTGTGCGCGATGATGGTTGAAGCAGATCTGCGACGCAATGAACGCGGCTTCTCGTTCTGACGCGCCGCGCGCGCTGGTAACCGGGCTCGGCGGCTTTACCGGAGACTATCTGGCGCAGTCGCTGAGGGCGGCCGGCTATCGTGTGTTCGGCACCGCGCACGGTGCCGAAGCGATTGGGTCCGACATGTATCGGGTGGATCTGTGCGACCGCGCGGAACTGGCGAAAGTCGTCGCCGACGTGCAGCCGGACGTGGTCGCGCATCTCGCCGCGATCGCGTTCGTCGCGCACGGCGATGCCGACGCGATCTATCGCACGAACGTGGTCGGCACGCGCAACCTGCTGGAGGCGCTTGCGAACCAGGAAACCCGTCCAAAGGCGGTTCTGCTGGCCAGCAGCGCCAACATCTATGGCAACGCGGCGGTCGAGATCATCGACGAGTCCGTCGAGCCGAATCCGACGAACGATTACGCGGTCAGCAAGCTGGCGATGGAGTACATGGCGCGCCTCTGGCACGACAAGCTGCCGATCGTCGTCGCACGCCCGTTCAACTACACGGGCGTCGGCCAGTCGCCGCAGTTCCTGCTGCCGAAGATCGTTGGCCATTTCCAGCGCGGTGAGCGCGTGATCGAACTTGGCAACATCGATGTTGAGCGCGATTTTTCCGACGTGCGCCGCGTGGTGGATGCGTATCGGCGCCTGCTGCAGCTCGCACCCACCGGCGGTGTGTTCAACGTATGCTCCGGTCGGGCGGTGTCGCTTAAGTCGGTGATCGCGCTGATGGAACAGATCGCCGGCTATTCGATCGAGGTGCGTGTCAATCCGGCTTTCGTACGCGCGAACGAAGTGCGCCGATTGCAGGGCGACGGCGCGCGGTTGCAGGCCGCTGTCGGACCGCTCGAGGATATTCCGCTGGAGAGCACGCTGCGCTGGATGTTCGACGGAGTGCGCGGGTGACGGCTGAGTTCGGCATGGCTGCGCGGGCCCGGCGTAGTGCGTATGGCTCGGCGGGCGCGCGGTCGCGATGCGTCGAACGCGCGGGGCGCGCGTCGTCGCTCAAGAGCGGATTCGCTTCGAGGAGCGCTGCGTGAAGTTGGGGGTGGATATCACCTGGATGGTGGGCAATTACCGCGGCATGGGGCGATACGCGCGACAACTGGTGGAGCCGGTCGACGCGTCGGTGCTGGGTCTCGGTCCAAGCGGTGTACGGACAGACGACTGGCCGTGCATCAGTGCAGGACGTGGTTTCTTTCCATGGTGGGAGCAGGTCGAGTTGCCGCGCCGGTGCCGCGAGCAGAAGCTCGACTATTTGCTGTGTCCGTACAACACGGGGCCGCTGCGATCCACCGGCAACACGCGGGTCGTCGCGGTTGTCCATGACCTGATCTACCTGAAACCCTGGCATGTGCTGCCACCCGCGCGATCGCTGTATCAGACCGCCGGGCGCATCTATCGTCGCCAGGTGGTGCCGCGGCTCGTGCGTCGGGCCGACGCCGTGCTGACCATCTCGCGGTTTACGCAGCGGGAGCTGATGGCGCGGTTCGGGTTGCGCGAGGCGGACGTCCCCGTCATTCCGTGCATGATTGCGGATGACTGGTTCGCGCCGCCAGTGAGTCAGGCCGCGCGCGAGCCGTACCTGTTCACGGTGGCGGGGGAGGTGCCGAGCAAGAACGTCGATCGGTTGCTGCAGGCCTTTGCCGCGGCGCGCCCCGGGCTCGGTGACGATGCACGGCTGAGGATCGCCGGGATCAAGTCCGACCATCACGCCCATTTCCTCGGGCAGGCGGACGCACTCGGGCTGACCGGCGTCGTCGAACTGCTTGGCTATGTGTCGCGGGACGAACTGCGCGAGCATTACCGCCGCGCTCGCGCGTTCATCTTTGCTTCGTTATTCGAAGGGTTCGGGATTCCGTTGCTGGAGGCGATGGCCTCCGGTACGCCCGTCGCGTGCAGCAATACGACGTCGATGCCCGAGATCGTCGGCGAGTGCGGTCTGCAGTTCGATCCCTATTCGGTGGAAGACATGGCGGTACAGATCCGCAGGGTGTGGGACGACAGCACGCGATTCGACGTGGCGGCCGGTGCCGGAATGGACCGCGCACGCACCTTCTCGGCGTCGGCCGTTCGTCCTTCGATTCAGGATTTCTGGGCGCGTCTGTCATGAGCCAGGACAAGAAGAAGCTGCTGGTGCTGACGCCCCGGTTTCCGTATCCGGTGATCGGCGGCGACAAGCTGCGGATCTATCATCTCTGTCGCGTACTGTCGCGCCATTTCTCGCTGACGCTGCTGAGCCTGTGCGAGAGCGAGGAAGAGATGCACGCCGCGTTGCCCGACGATGGCGTGTTCGACCGGGTCGAACGGGTCTTCCTGTCCCGTCGGCGGTCGTACATCAATACGCTGCTCGCGCTGCCCACGCGCACGCCGCTGCAGGTGGCGTACTACCGGAGTCGTGCGTTTGCGGCGGCCGTGTCGCGATTGCTGCCGTCGCACGACGGCGCGTTCGTACATCTCGTGCGCTGCGCCGAGTATGTCCGCCGGTCGGACAAGCCGCGCATCCTGGAAATGACCGATGCGATCTCGCTCAACTACAGCCGCGTGAAGCAGTTGAAGAAAGCGCGCGGGTTGAAGTCGCGCGTGTTCGGCATCGAGGCGAAGCGCCTGCTCGACTACGAGCGTACGATCGTCGACGATTTCGACCTGTCGGTGCTGGTTTCCCGGACCGACCGCGATTACCTGTTTCCCGGCGCGTCAGCCAGGAAGGTGATGGTGTGCTCGAACGGAGTGGATCTGTCGAACCTGCCGTACGCGGCGCGCAGTATGACGAGCCGCATCCTGGTTTTCATCGGCGACATGCGCACCGTCCAGAACCAGGACATGTGCCACTTTTTCGCCGAGGCCGTGCTGCCATTGTTGCGCAAGCGTGCCGACTATCGCTTCCGGATCGTGGGGGCCATCGCGCCTGCGCTGGCCGAGCGGTTTCGCGCGTATGACGGCGTCGACGTGACCGGCCGGGTCGAGTCGGTCGCGCAGGCCGCGTCCAACGGCGCGATCGGCGTGTGCCCGATGCGCATCGGGGCCGGCGTGCAGAACAAGATTCTCGAGTACATGGCGCTCGGGCTGCCTGTCGTTACCACGTCGCTGGGGCACGAGGGTCTAGGTGCGGAAAGTGGTCGGGATCTGCTAATTGCCGATACGCCAGAAGAATTCGTCAGTCGTATCGAGCAGCTCGTCGCCGACGAGGGCGCGGCGGTCGAGATGGCTGCGCGCGCGCGCGCCTTCGTCGAGCGCGAGCATGGTTGGGAGCGGATGATCGCGCCGCTCGTCGACCGCGTGGGTGCGTTGCTGGCCTGAACAGTGATCCGTCCGTTTCGCGCGCTGAAGCGCGAGACGGACGGGCGGCCCCGGTCTGGTTGCTGCCGGACGGCAAGGTTACAATGGCCACGCATGCGTGTGGCACCGTCGGCACTCGCGGCCAATGGCCTGCCGCCGAGGTGGCGCGTTGGCGAAATTGCCGTCCGGCGAGCAGGGCGAGCCACACTACGCTCGTTTTCATCTGATTCGGAACCCGAACATCACTTCTTATTTCCATAGGATTTCAGTCGGCCGCGCATGCATCGATGTGCCGCCGGATGCCAGTCGGGCGGTGTCGATCAATGACGGTGCCGGCGATCGGCCTTGTCCCTCTCTTCGAGATCCTGACGTGTTCGTTTCCGTCCCCCTTTCAGTTTTCCCGCACCGGTCGTGCGCGGGTAGTCGTGCGCATTGGCAGACGCTGCCTGCCGGCGTCCCTCGCGGTTTTGCGTCGCTTCGTCGCGCCGTCGGCCGGCAAGGTCGGAGGTGGCGATGACCCATCTCGTCATCACCGGCGCGAACGGCTTCGTCGGCCGGGCAGTCTGCCGCCGCGCGCTGGCAGCCGGGCACACCGTTACCGCGCTGGTCCGGCGTCCGGGCGGCTGCATCGACGGCGTGCGCGAATGGGTGCACGGCGCCACCGATTTCGACGGCCTGGACGAAGGCTGGCCGGCTGATCTGGCCGCCGATTGCGTGATCCATCTCGCCGCCCGCGTGCACGTGATGCGCGACGAGTCGCCGGACCCCGATACCGCGTTCGATGCCACCAACGTCGCCGGCACCTTGCGGCTTGCCGAGGCGGCGCGCAATCACGGCGTGCGCCGCCTCGTGTTCGCGAGCAGCATCAAGGCGGTCGGCGAGGGCGACGGCGGTGTGCCGCTATCGGAAGCGACCGAGCCCGATCCGCAGGATGCATACGGCCGTTCGAAACTGCGTGCGGAGCGGCAACTCGCGCAGTTCGGCGCGTCGGCGGGGCTCGACGTCGTCGTCGTTCGGCCGCCGCTCGTTTATGGCCCGGCCGTCCGCGCGAACTTTCTGCGGATGATGGACGCGGTCGCGCGCGGAATGCCGTTGCCGCTCGGCGCCGTTTCAGCGCGCCGCAGCATCGTCTACGTCGAGAATCTCGCCGACGCGTTGCTGCACTGCGCCATCGATCCACGCGCGGCCGGCGAGTGCTTCCACGTCGCCGACGACGATGCGCCGTCGGTCGCGGGCCTGCTGCGTCTCGTCGGCGATGCGCTCGGCAAGCCGGCGCGCCTGCTTGCGGTGCCGCCGGCCATGCTGCGCGTGGCCGGCAAGCTGACCGGCCGCCGTGCGGCCATCGACCGCCTGACCGGTAGCCTGCAACTCGATACGGGGCGGATCAGGCGCGTGCTCGACTGGCGTCCGCCCTATACGACCCGCCAAGGCCTCGAAGCGACCGCCGCATGGTATCGTTCGCGCGATACACAACAATAGCCGACATGCTTCTCCCGATCTCCACATGGCCCGCTGCGGTCGTGGTGGCGCTGGTCGCCGCCATCGCATCGACGGCCATCTTGCGCATGCTGCTCGCCACCGGCCTCGCATGGCGTCTCGCCACCGACATTCCGAACGACCGTTCGCTCCATACGCTGCCGACGCCGCGCGTGGGCGGATGGGGCATCGTCCCGGTGTGCATCGTTGCACTGCTGGTGCTGGCGCCGCACCTGTGGCTGATCGCGATCGCCGCCGCGGGGCTGGCCGCGATGTCGCAGATCGACGACCGGCGCGGGCTGCCGGCCCGCGTGCGGTTCTCCGCACACCTGGCGGCAGTCGCCACGCTGATCGTCGTGTTCCCGGCCGACGCGCCCTGGTGGCTGCTCGCCGGCGTGGGTTTTGCGATGGTCTGGCTGACGAACCTGTACAACTTCATGGACGGCGCCGATGGGCTCGCGGGCGGCATGGCGCTGTTCGGCTTCGGCGGATACGCGGTCGCGGCGCTCGATGGCGCGCACGTGTCGTCCGACCTCGTCGTAGCGGGTGCGGCGGCCGCCGGTGCGGCGCTGGGCTTCCTGCTGCTCAATTTCCATCCGGCCAGGCTGTTCCTCGGCGATGCCGGCTCGATTCCGCTCGGGTTCCTGGCCGGCGCGCTGGGCTACTGGGGCTGGCGCACCGGCGTCTGGCCGATCTGGTTTCCCGCGATGGTGTTCGCCCCCTTTATTGCCGACGCATCTGTAACACTTTTGAGACGTCTGTTACGCGGAGAAAAGTTCTGGCAAGCGCACCGCGAGCATTATTATCAAAGGATGGTTCGATCGGGCATCAGTCACGGTCGGACCGCTCTATATTGGTACCTCATCATGCTCGCGGGCATAATTCTCGCCACGTGGGCAACGGGCCGCCCCGAACTGCAGCAGTGGCTGTCGTTCTTCGCCTGGTACGGCGTCCTGGCATGGTTCGGATGGTTGATCGACATGCGTTGGCGCCGGTTTCAGGTAGCCGCCGAAAACAACTCTTGAGGTTTCCCGCCAATGTTGCGATCCAAAGCATCGTGGCTGTCGCTGAGTGCTTTCCTGTTCGATCTGACGGCGGTCGTCGCCGCATGGTTGTTCGCTTATCTCGTTCGTTTCAATGGCAGCGTTCCGCATGATTTCCTGAGCGGCGCGCTGATGGCGCTGACGTGGGTGTTGCCCGTCTACGCGCTGATGTTCCACGGGTTCGGCCTGTATCGCGGGCTGTGGGTGTTCGCGAGCCTGCCCGACCTGATGCGCATCGCGAAGGCGGTGGTTGGCGGCGGCGTGATCGTGATGATCGGCGCCGTGATGTTCCAGCCGATACCGATCATTCCGCGCTCGGTGCTGCTCGTGTCGCCGCTGATGCTGTTCCTGGCGATGGGCGGCGCGCGTGCGCTGTATCGTGCGACGAAGGAGTATTACCTGTACGGCGGGCTCGTCGGGAAGGGCAAGCCGGTGCTGGTGCTCGGTGCCGGCACGGCCGGCGCGAGCCTTGCGCGCGAACTGTCCCGCTCCGGCGAGTGGCGTCTGGTCGGCCTGCTCGACGACGACGTCACGAAGCAGGGCCGCGAAATCTACGGCTACAAGGTGCTGGGCTCGTTCAACGACCTCAAGCACTGGACCGATGCGATGAAGGTCGAGTACGCGATCATCGCGATTCCGTCGGCGTCGGTCGAGACGCAGCGCCGCGTCGCGACGCTGTGCGTGCGGGCCGGCGTGAAGGCGATGGTGCTGCCGTCGCTGACCGCACTGATGCCCGGGCAGGGCTTTCTGTCGCAGGTCCGAAACATCGATCTCGAGGATCTGCTCGGCCGCGACGCCGTGACGATCGACACCCCGCACGTCGAGGCGCTGCTGCGCGGCCGTGTCGTGATGGTGACGGGCGCGGGCGGTTCGATCGGCTCCGAGCTGTGCCGGCAGATCCTGCGCTTCGCGCCGGCGCAGCTCGTTGCGTTCGACCTGTCAGAGTACGCGATGTACCGGCTGACCGAGGAACTGCACGAGCGCTTCCCGGACCTCCCCGTCGTGCCGATCATCGGCGATGCGAAGGATTCGCTGCTGCTCGACCAGGTGATGTCGCGCCATGCGCCGCACATCGTGTTCCACGCGGCCGCCTACAAGCACGTGCCGCTGATGGAGGAGCACAACGCGTGGCAGGCGCTGCGCAACAACGTGCTAGGCACCTATCGGGTGGCCCGCGCGGCGATCCGCCACGATGTGCGTCACTTCGTGCTGATCTCGACCGACAAGGCCGTCAATCCGACCAACGTGATGGGCGCGAGCAAGCGCCTCGCCGAAATGGCCTGCCAGGCACTGCAGCAGACGAGCGGGCACACGCAGTTCGAGACCGTGCGGTTCGGCAACGTGCTCGGTAGCGCGGGCAGCGTGATTCCGAAGTTCCAGCAGCAGATCGCGAAGGGCGGGCCGGTGACGGTCACGCACCCGGAGATCACGCGCTTCTTCATGACGATCCCGGAAGCGTCGCAACTCGTGCTGCAGGCGTCGAGCATGGGGCATGGCGGCGAGATCTTCATTCTCGACATGGGCGAGCCGGTGAAGATCGTCGATCTCGCATGCGACCTGATCCGCCTGTACGGTTTCTCGGAAGAGCAGATCCGGATCGAGTTCACCGGGCTGCGGCCCGGCGAGAAGCTCTACGAGGAGCTGCTCGCGGACGACGAGGCGACGACGCGCACCCCCCATCCGAAGCTGCGGATCGCGCGTGCGCGGGAAGTGCCGGGCAATTTCCTCGACGAGCTGCTGCCGTGGCTGATGCAGCATCGTGTCCTGTCCGATGACGAAGTGCGGCGCGACCTGCGGCGCTGGGTGCCGGAATACCAGACGGCCGTCGCCCCCGTGTTGCAGAGCGTCCCGTCGGTGCGCGCCGCATTGAACGGGTGACGCAGTCCCGGGCCGTAAGCCGGGCGGCAAGACGAAAAAAAACGCCCTGCAAGGGCGCTTTTTTTGTCCGGAAGCCGGACTAGGCAGCTCAGTGGCTGCGCCGATGCTTCCTCACCACCATCCACCTAGGCGCCCTGAACCGCACGATGCTGAGGTACAGCCACACGTAGGTCAGCGCAAACAGCACGACGAACACGAACAGGTGCACCGTATGCCGCCAGAACAGCGTCGCGGGAATCACCGCGACGAGGCACAGCAGCCACAGGTACGGTGACGTCAGCGAATTCCGCCGCGTCAGGTCGTGCGCGTGCTGCGTGCCGACGGCCCAGCGCATCAGCCGCTTGTACACGAGCATGTGCAGGTGCACGCCGTCCGGAATCCCGGGCGACATCCCGCGGATGAATTTCTTCCGGTAGATCGAGAAGCAAGTCTCGAAGATCGGGTACATGAACAGCAGCACCGGGTACCACGCGGACACTTCCCGATTGCGCATCACCAGCATGATCGCGAGCTCGGCGAGCATGAAGCCGATGAAATACGCGCCGCCGTCGCCGAGAAAGATCAGCCCGGCCGGGAAGTTCCACAGGAAGAAGCCGAGCACGGCGCCCATCATGATGATCGACGCGGACATCACGATCGGGTCGTGGACCTGGAATGCCACGTACGCGAGCGACGCGAACATCATGAAGCTGACCATCGACGCGAGCCCGTTGAAGCCGTCGATGATGTTGATCGCGTTCGCGAGCGCCGCGACCGCGAGCACGGTGACGAACGCCGAAATGGCCACGTAGCCGAGCAGGAAATCGAGCGGCGGCACGCTGATGCGCTTGACCGCGATGCCCAGCAGCCAGAACGCGAGCGCGGCCGCCCCCATCGTGCAGAGCAGCCGCGCGCGCGGCGACACGCGCTTGGTCAGGTCCTCGACGAGGCCGGACAGGAACGCCGGCATTCCGCAGGCAACGATCCCGAGAATGCTGCCGGCGATCGTCGGATAGTGCCGCGACAGGATCAGGGCCCCAATGACGACTCCGGCAAGGATCCCGATACCCCCGACCCGCGGCACGGGCCGCACGTGGAATTTCTGCACGCCGGCCAGATCGCTGTCGATCGAGAATTTCTCGTGAAGGTGCGCGTAGCGCACGATGAACAGCGTAACGAGCAGGGAAACGATGAAGCCGGACGCGAAGCTGAGCATGGGATCGCTCGAAAAATGGACAGCGGATTATACAAAACCGCGTGGGTTCCCCTCCTGCCATCGCCAGTGATCGGCACACATTTCTTCGATGCCGAGCGTTGCGCGCCAGCCGATGATGTCGGCTGCGGCCTGCGGATTCGCGTAGCACTCGGCGATGTCGCCCGGGCGGCGCGCGACGAGCTCGTACGGCACCGGGCGGCCCGACGCCTTCTCGAACGCGCGCACGACTTCCAGCACGCTGTAGCCCTGGCCCGTGCCGAGGTTCACGACGAAGCTCGCGTCGCGCGTCGCGAGCGCGTCGAGCGCGGCGATGTGGCCCTTCGCGAGATCGACGACGTGGATGTAGTCGCGCACGCCGGTGCCGTCCGGCGTCGGATAATCCGAACCGAACACGCGCAGCCTTTCCAGCTTGCCGACCGCGACCTGGGCGACATACGGCATCAGGTTGTTCGGGATGCCGGCCGGATCCTCGCCGATCAGTCCGCTCGCATGCGCGCCGACCGGGTTGAAGTAGCGCAGCGTCGCGATCCGCCACGTCGGGTCCGATACCTCGACATCGCGCAGGATCTGCTCGGCGATCAGTTTCGACTGGCCGTACGGGTTCGTCGCGGACAGCGGGAACGATTCGTCGATCGGCGAGCGCTCGGGCACGCCGTATACGGTCGCGGACGAGCTGAACACGAACTGCCTGACGTTGCGCTCGCGCATCACCTTGAGCACGGCGAGCAGGCCGCCAATGTTGTTCTGGTAGTACTCGAGCGGCTTCGCGACCGATTCGCCGACGGCCTTGAGCGCCGCGAAATGGATCGTGCCGGTGATCGGGTGCGCGTCGAATACCTTGGCGAGCGCGGCCTCGTCGCACACGTCGACCTGATGGAACGCGGGCGTCTTGCCCGTGATCCGCTCGATGCGGCGCACGGATTCGGCCTTGCTGTTGACGAGGTTGTCGACGATCACGACATCGTAGCCGTTGTCGAGCAGCTCGACGGCCGTGTGCGAGCCGATGTAGCCCGCGCCGCCGGTAACGAGGATGGTGCCTTTAGCGGTCATTGCAGATGCGCTCCTTCAAAGGGTGATGCCTGTCAACGAATGAATGGTCTGCCGGTAGCGCTCGACGACTTGCTGCTCGTCGAATTCCACCGTGACTTTCTGCCGGCCGCGCGCACCCATCGCGTCGCGTCCGGCCGTTCCGAGTTCGATCATGCGGAGCAACTGCTCCGCGAGGCTCGCGCTGTCGCGCACGCGGCACAGGAAGCCCGTTTCACCGTCGGCGACGACGTCGCGGCAGCCCGGCACGTCGGTCGCGACGATCGGGCGGCCCATTGCCGACGCTTCCATCAGCGTGCGCGGCACGCCTTCGCGGTACGACGGCAGCACGACGCAGTCGGCCGCCGCGATATGGGGGCGCACGTCGTGCGCTTCGCCGAGATACTCGACGATGCCTTCGCCGGTCCATGCATCGACATCCGCACGGCCAATCGCGCTCGGATTGTCGACGCCGAGCGGCCCGAGCAGCTGGAAGCGCGCGTTCGGGAAGCGTGCGCGCACGATGCGCGCGGCCTCCACGTATTCGCGCACGCCCTTGTCCCACAGCAGCCGGCCGATCAGGATGAAGACGGGGGCGTCGGCGGCGGGCAGCGGCACCGGCGCGAACTGTTCGAGATCGACGCCTTCGCCGTGCAGCAGCCGCGCGCGATCGGGATGCGCGAGCAACTGCTCGTCGGTGAAGGTCGCGAGATCGTCGCGGTTCAGGAACCACACTTCACGCGGGAAGCGGAACGCGAACCGGTACAGGCGCTTCGCGACGCTCGCCGCGCGGCTCTTCTGGATGAAGACGTAGCCGAGCCCGGTCGTCACCGCGATCGACGGCACGCGCGCGAGCCACGCGGCGACCGAACCGTAGATGTTCGGCTTGATCGTGTAATGGAACACGAGATCGGGCTTCAGCGCGCGGTAGTGACGCACCAGCGCGGCGAGCGTGCCGAGATCCTCGCGCGGGCTCGTGCCTTTCGACGCGACCGCGAGCGCCACGTAGCGGCAGCCCATCTGCTCGAGCAACGGCACCGTGCGGTCGTGCGGCGCGATCACGATGACCTCGGCGCCGCGCGCGACGAGCGCACGGATCAGCCCGTGGCGATACGTGTAGATCGCCCAGGCCGTGTTGCAGACGAGCGCAATGCGCAGCGGGGAGGTGGCGGACATGAAAAAAAGAAAAAATAAAGCGTCGTAAATGCCGGATACGCCGAATGGGCGTCACGCGGACGGCCGCGCGGCGAACAGCGTCTGCTTGATCCGCTGCAACGTGCGGTACGGCGTCACGAAATGCAGCAGGTTCTTGGCGAGGCCGGCCCAGTCGTACGGGTTCAGCGCGTTGAAGTGGCTCAGCAGCAGCGTGAGCGTCGACACCAGCTGGCGCCGGCGCTTGGTCGCACTGATCCCGCCCTCGTTCAGTTCGTAATAGAGGCCGAGTTCCGGCAGGTTCGCGCAATCGTAGCGTTGCATTAACCGTAAAAAAAGATCGAGATCCTCGGCTGCACGGTACTTCGCACGATAGTTCCCCACTTCACGCACGGCGTCGATGCGCAACATGACCGAAGGATGCACGAGCGGCGAGCGCAGGAAGCGCGTGCGGCGCAGCGTATGCGGATCGGCGGGCGGCGTCAGCATGAAGCGCGGCTCGCCGGCGCGCGACACGACCTGCGTCCACATGCCGACACAGGCCACGCGCGGGTGGGCGCCGAGATACGCGCGCTCCTTCGCGAGGCGCTGCGGCGCGGCGAGATCGCCGGCGTCGATGCGCGCCGCATAGCGGAAGCCGCGCGCGGCGAGCGCGTCGATGCCGGCCGCGAGCGCGCGCTCGATGCCGCCGTTCTGCGGCATGCGCAGCACGTCGATCGTGAGGCCGGGCAGGTCGGGCGCGACGATCGGCGGCGTGCTGCCGTCATCGACGATCAGCACGTGCACGGGCGAGTCCTCGCGAAACGATGCGAGGGAACGGACGACGTCGTCGTGCCCGTTGTAGGCCGGCATCAGGACGGCCACATCGTCGAGCGGGGTCGGGCAATCAGGGGACGTCATGGTCGCAGCTTGAAACGGATGTAATAAAAATTGACGGCGGCGGCGGCCAGGTAGCCGGCCGCCAGCCCGGCGAGCGCGCCGTACAGGCCGAGCCGCGGGATCGCGAACAGGTTGACGACCGCGGCGATCGCGAGCGCGAGCAGCCATTTCGACAGCAACACGAATTTTGCTTGATATTTGAGAACGATAAGATTGCCTATCGCCTCGATGCCGGCCGGCACCGACAGCCAGACCGCCCAGCGGAAGATGTCGACCGAGGCCTCGTAGCCCTGGCCGAACACCTTGCCGACGATCAGCGGGGCGGCGGCGTCGAGCACGAGCGCGCCGGCCGTCATCAGGCAGGCCGTCATCGCGATCAGCCGGACGATGTTGCGGCGCAGCCGCGCGGCGTCCGACACGCGGTAGACGAATGCGGGCGCGATCGTCTGCGCGAGCATCAGCGCGAGCGTGATCCAGTTCTCGTTGAGTTGCTGCGCGGCCGAGTAGCGGCCGAGATCGGCGAACGACACGTGACGCTCGAGCATCAGGCGGTCGAGCTTCAGGAACAGGTACATGCAGATGAGGCCGAGCCAGAACACGGTGCCGGCCGTCGCAAAGTGCCTGAACAGCGGTTTGTCGAACGTCCAGCCGAGCGAGCCGCCGTTACGATGCCGGTAGTACAGCATCAGCGCGAAGCCGATCGCGGCGGCCTCGAGTGCCCACAGCCACGCGAAGCGGGCGGGGCCCGCAGCCGCGCGGACCAGCAGCCAGACGAGCAGCGCCTTCGCCAGCGCGGTGACCATGCTGGTGACGAGCTGCGGCTTGCTGTAGGTCATGCTCTGCAGCCACGCGTTGATGACGCCGACGAACGGCTCGCGGAACACCATCGTGACCGCCAGGCCCGCGAGCATTGCGCCGACCAGCGGATCGAAGGCGCCCGCGGCGATCGCGATCCAGGTCGCGACGAGCGCGGCGGCGGAGACGACGATGCGCAGCGCGAACGCGCTGCCGAGCACCGCGCCGAGCTGGGCGGGCGGACGCTGGACGATGGTCGGGACGAGGATTTCCGCGCCGCACACCCAGGTGAGCGGCGCCAGTACCAGGAGGAGCGTATTCGCATACTGCCATTTGCCGAACACATCTGGCCCGAAATAACGGGCCAGCAGGCCGCTGATCGCGATCGCGACGCCGATCTGCGTGAGCCGTTCGAGCCCCAGCCAGACGAGATTCGCGACGGCCTTCGCGACATCCGGGTTGCCGAAGCGCTTCAGCATGCGCGGTGGCGGCGTGCGCGCAAGGCGGCCGGCAGGGCGCCCGGAGGCTGCAGGTTGGCGGCGGCGGGACGGCTAGGCATTAAAATGGGCGGCATGCGCGTCGTCAAAACCCGCGATTATAAGTGGGATCGGGGTCGCTCCCGCCGTTCCGCGCCCGCCGTTTCGCTCCGTGCCGGGCCAGCATGTATCATGCGCGGCACCGGCGAGCGGCGGCCAGGCAAGCCAGACATTTTTCCATGCACGCAACTGAGAGAAGAGAATCGATGATCTCCCAATCCATCTTCAAGGCATATGACATTCGTGGCGTGGTCGGCAAGACGCTCGACACCGACACCGCGCGCGGGATCGGCCGGGCCTTCGGCAGTGAAGTGCGTGCGCAGGGCGGCGATGCGGTCGTCGTCGCGCGCGACGGCCGCCTGTCCGGGCCGGAACTCGTCGGCGCGCTGGCCGACGGCCTGCGTGCGGCGGGCGTCGACGTCGTCGACGTCGGCATGGTGCCCACGCCGGTCGGCTATTTCGCGGCGAACGTCCCGCTCGCGCTGAAGGGCGGCGAGCGCCGCGTCGATTCGTGCATCGTCGTCACGGGCAGCCACAACCCGCCCGACTACAACGGTTTCAAGATGGTGCTGCGCGGCGCGGCGATCTACGGCGAGCAGATCCAGGCGCTGTACCGCCGCATCGTCGACGAGCGCTTCGAGACGGGCAGCGGCTCGTACGAGCAGTTCGACGTGGCCGATCAATACATCGCGCGCATCGTCGGCGACATCAAGCCGGCCCGTCCGATGAAGCTCGTGGTTGACGCCGGCAACGGCGTGGCCGGCCCGCTCGCGACGCGCCTGTTCAAGGCCCTCGGCTGCGAGCTCGTCGAGCGCTTCACCGACATCGACGGCACGTTCCCGAACCACCACCCCGATCCCGCGCACCCGGAAAACCTGCAGGACGTGATTCAGGCGCTGAAGGACACCGACGCCGAGATCGGCTTCGCGTTCGATGGCGACGGCGACCGCCTCGGCGTCGTCACGAAGGACGGCCAGATCATCTATCCGGACCGCCAGCTGATGCTGTTCGCGGAAGAAGTGCTGTCGCGCAACCCGGGCGCGCAGATCATCTATGACGTGAAGTGCACGCGCCACCTCGCGCAATGGGTGAAGTCGAAGGGCGGCGAGCCGCTGATGTGGAAGACGGGCCACTCGCTCGTGAAGGCGAAGCTGCGCGAGACGGGGGCGCCGCTCGCCGGTGAAATGAGCGGCCACGTGTTCTTCAAGGATCGCTGGTACGGCTTCGACGACGGTCTCTACACGGGCGCGCGCCTGCTCGAGATCCTCGCGAAGACGGCCGATCCGAGCGCGCTGCTGAACGGGCTGCCGGACGCGATGAGCACGCCCGAACTGCAGCTGTGGCTCGACGAAGGCGAGAACTTCCGCCTGATCGACAAGCTGCAGAAAGAGGCGAAGTTCGACGGCGCCGAGGAAGTCGTGACGATCGACGGCCTGCGTGTCGAATACCCGGACGGCTTCGGCCTCGCGCGTTCGTCGAACACGACGCCGGTCGTCGTGATGCGTTTCGAGTCGGAGACGCAGGAAGGGCTCAAGCGCATCCAGGAGGACTTCCGCCGCGTGCTGACGGCCGCGAAGCCGGACGTCAAGCTGCCGTTCTGAGCCTCGGCGGCCTGCGGGCCGCCACCGGCGCGATGGTGAGTCCGATCGTCGCGCCACCCCCGAAAAGCGGCGCACGCCACAGGCGTGCGGCCGCTTTTTGTCTGTGTGACGCCCCGGGCGCGATAAAATCGCTCCTTTCTGCTTGTCGCCGGCTGCCAGCCGGCGTTTTTTCAGCGTGCAAAAGATCCTGATCGTGCGCGTGTCGTCGCTGGGCGACGTCGTGCACAACATGCCGGTGATCGCCGATATCCGGCGCCGCCACCCCGATGCGCAGATCGACTGGCTCGTCGAGGAAAGCTTCGTCGACCTGGTCAAGCTCGTCGACGGTGTGCGCAACGTGCTGCCGTTCTCGCTGCGCCGCTGGCGCAAGAAGCCGTTTTCGGGCGCCACGTGGCGCGAGATCCGCGCGTTCCGCCGGCGCCTCGCGGCCGAGCAGTACGACCTCGTGATCGACTGTCAGGGCCTCATCAAGACGGCCTGGGTCGCGAGCTGGGCGCGCGGCCCGCTCGTCGGGCTCGGCAACCGCACCGACGGCGCCGGCTACGAGTGGCCCGTGCGCTTCTTCTACCGCAAACGCGTGCCGATCGCGCCGCGCACGCACGTCGTCGAGCGCTCGCGGCAACTCGTCGCGGCCGCGCTGGACGACCCGGCGCCGACGCCGGCCGACCCGGTCGAGTTCGGCCTCGATACACGCGCGGCGGCGCTCGCGGTGGCCGCGCTCGGCCTGAACCTGCCGGTGCCGTACGTGGTGTTCGTCCATGCGACGTCGCGCGCCGACAAGCAGTGGCCGGACGCCGCGTGGATCGAGCTCGGCCAGGCACTCGTGCGGCGCGGCGCGTCGCTCGTGCTGCCGTGGGGCAACGACGCGGAGCGTGCGACCAGCGAGCGGCTGGCTCAGGCGTTCGGCGCGGCGGCGATCGTGCCGCCGAAGCTGTCGCTGCCGGCCGTGGTCGGCCTGATCGACGGCGCGGATGCGATCGTCGGGGTTGATACAGGTCTGGTTCACATCGCGGCGGCGCTGAAGCGTCCGACGGTCGAACTGTACAATTTCGCGACGGCCTGGCGGACCGGCGGCTACTGGTCGCCGAACGTCGTCAATCTCGGCACGGCGGGGCAACCCCCGTCGATCGCGCAGGTGAAGTCGGCGCTCGCGGGCTTCGGTCTCCTGTAACGCTGTCACACGCGCACCCACGCGAACCGATCATGAGCGAATCCCAGATCATCGAAGTCCCGTCCGCCGACTGGAGCGGACACAACCTGTCGGCGCCGCGCGAGCAGCTGCTGGCCGCTGTCGAGGAGGGCAAGGTGCTGTACTTTCCGCACCTGCGCTTCGCGATCGAAGGCGGCGAGGAAGCGTTGCTCGATCCGGCGCTCGCCGATCCGAAACGCAAGAACATCAGCCTCGCGCCGAATGGCGGCGCGCTCGCCGGCGTGCTAGGCGACAGCGTCACGCAGTCGGCGGTGCGCGCACTCGTCGCGCGTTTCCAGCAGCAGGCCGGCACGCTCGTCGACGGCCTCTTTCCCGAGTATCGCGGCAAGCTGCGCGTCGCGCCGACGAGCCTGCGGCTGATGCAGGTCGAGACGCGCCAGACGTCGTGGCGCAAGGACGACAGCCGGCTGCACGTCGACGCGTTCCCGTCGCGGCCCAACTACGGCGAGCGCATCCTGCGCGTGTTCACGAACGTGAACCCGGCCGGCGTGCCGCGCGTGTGGCGCGTCGGCGAGCCGTTCGAGGACGTCGCGAAGCGCTTCCTGCCGCACATCAAGCCGCAGTTGCCGGGCGCGGCATGGCTGCTGAACCTGCTGCACGTGACGAAGTCGCCGCGCAGCGCGTACGACCACCTGATGCTGAACCTGCACGACAGCATGAAGGCCGATCTCGACTACCAGAAGACGAGCCCGCAGGAGACGATGCCGTTTCCGCCGGGCTGCGTGTGGATATGTTTCTCGGATCAGACTTCGCACGCTGTGATGTCCGGCCAGTTCATGCTCGAACAGACCTTCTTCCTGCCGGTCGACGCGATGGTCCGCCGCGAATGCGCGCCGCTCGGCATTCTCGAGCGCCTGAAGGGCAGGGCGCTGGTTTGAGCGCGCCTCTTCTCCGAAGCAAGACGAGGGCCGCTGCATGCTGAGGGCGATCTATCGCGCGCTGTGGTGGCTCGTCGCACCGATCGCCGTGATCCGGCTTTACGTGCGCTCGCGCAAGGAGCGCGGCTATCGCGAGCACGTCGGCGAACGCTTCGGCCACGTGGCGGGCCGCTCGCGCGACGACCGCGCGCCGCTGATCTGGGTGCATGCGGTGTCGGTGGGCGAGACGCGCGCGGCGCAGCCGCTGATCGACGCGCTGATGCACGCCCGCCCCGATGCCCGCATCCTGCTCACGCACATGACGCCGAGCGGCCGCGCGACCGGCGAACAGATCTTCGGCGATCGCGTGCTGCGCTGCTACCTGCCGTACGACATGCCCGGCGCGGTGCGGCGCTTCCTGCGCGCGTGGCGGCCGACGCTCGGCCTCGTGATGGAAACCGAGGTGTGGCCCACGCTGATCGACGAATGCCGCCGTGCGGACGTGCCGCTGGTGCTGACCAATGCGCGCATGTCCGCGCGTTCGTTCCGGCGTGCGGGGAAGTTCGGCGCGGCGACGCGGGACGTGTTCGGCGGCTTCTCGCGCGTGCTCGCGCAGAGCCCGGCCGATGCGGAGCGGCTGACGTCGCTCGGCGCGCGCAACGTGACCGTGCTCGGCAACCTGAAATTCGACATGACGACGCCGCCGGAACTCGCGGCGCGCGGCCATGCGTGGCGCGACGCGATCGGCACGCGGCCCGTGTGGGTTGCCGCCAGCACGCGCGAGAACGAGGAGGCGCTGGTGCTGCAGGCCTTCGCGGCGATGCGCACGCCCGGCGCACTGCTGGTGCTCGTGCCGCGTCATCCGCAGCGTTTCGCCGAGGTCGAGGCGCTCGTCGCGCGCAGCGGGCTCAAGTGCGTGCGACGCTCCGTCTGGGCGGCCGACACGGCGGCGCTCGCGGCCGGCCGTCCGGCTGCCGAGCCGCTGCCGGACGACGTGACGGTGCTGCTCGGCGATTCGATGGGCGAGCTCGGCGCGTACTACGCGGCCGCCGACATCGCGTTCATCGGCGGCAGCCTGTTGCCGCTCGGCGGCCAGAACCTGATCGAAGCGTGCGCGGTCGGCGTGCCGGTGCTGATCGGGAAGCACGTGTTCAACTTCACGCAGGCGACCGCCGACGCGGTCGCGGCCGGCGCGGCGCTGCAGGTCGAGGATCCGCTCGATCTCGCGCACGTGCTCGACGCACTGTTCGCCGACAACGCGCGGCGCATCGCGATGGGCGCGGCCGGCGCGGCCTTCGCGGCACGTCACCGCGGCGCGACCGCGCGCACGGTCGACGTGCTCGCGGCACTGCTGCCGCCCGCCGAACGCGGCGTGCGCGCACTGCAGGACGCGCAGGACACTTCCGACGACTAGGCGAAGGCGGCGCAATGCCGCCGGGAGCACGCGCGGCGGCACCGTATGGCGCCGCCGCGCCGCTCAGACCGTCAGCAAACCCTTCTTCTCGATGAACGCGATCACGTCCGCGACGCCTTCGAGCGCCTTCAGGTTCGTCATCACGTAAGGCCGCTCGCCGCGCATCTTCTTCGTGTCGGACGCCATCACGTCGAGGTTCGCGCCGACCAGCGGCGCGAGATCGGTCTTGTTGATCACGAGCAGGTCGGATTTCGTGATGCCGGGGCCGCCCTTGCGCGGAATCTTCTCGCCGCCCGCGACGTCGATCACGTAGATCGTCAGGTCCGACAGCTCGGGGCTGAAGGTCGCCGCGAGATTGTCGCCGCCCGATTCGATGAACACGATGTCGGCGTCGGGAAAGCGCGACAGCATCCGGTCGACCGCTTCGAGGTTGATCGACGCATCCTCGCGGATCGCCGTGTGCGGGCAGCCGCCCGTCTCGACGCCCATGATGCGTTCCTCGGGCAGCGCGCCCGCGACCGTCAGCAGCCGCTGGTCTTCCTTCGTATAGATGTCGTTGGTGATCGCGACGAGGTCGTACTGGTCGCGCATCGCCTTGCACAGCATTTCGAGCAGGGTGGTCTTGCCGGAGCCGACGGGGCCGCCGATGCCGACGCGCAGCGGCGGCAGTTTCTTCGTGCGGCGGGCGGGGGAGGAAGCAGGTGCGTTCATGGCGGGTAGCGTCGTGTTCAGGAGCGGAACAACCGCGAATACTGGGTTTCGTGCCGCGCGGACAGGATGCCGAGCTGCGGCGCGAACGTGTTGACGGCGTCGGGCGGCGTCGCGAGCGCGCGGCGCACGGCCGCGTCGATCGCGCCGCGCAGCGCGACGATGATGCGTTGCCCGGCGAGCTGGCCGAGCGGCACGGCCTTCAGCGCGGCGGACGTCTGGTTCTCGACCCAGCCGAATGCGTACGCAGCGAGCACCGCGTCGGCGCTCGCGTCGTGCGCGGCGGCCGCGTACGCGAATGCGGTGGGCAGCGCGACCGGCGCAATCTCCGCGAGCGTCGCGCGGCGCGCGGCATCGCCCCATTCAAGCGACGCGCAGAGCTGCGCAAGCGACCAGCCCATCTGTTCGGTCTCGCGGCGCAGTTCCGCCGATTCGCGGCTCGCGACGAACCACGCGTTTTCGGCGACGAGCGCCGGTGCGTCATGTGCGTGCCAGCGCGCGAGCTGGTGGGCGAGGAACGGCAGCTCGCCGTGCGCGAGCACGTCGGTCAGGCCGCTCGCGATCCAGTCGCGCGCGGTATCCGCGTCGTGGATCACGTTTGCGTCGAGCGCCGCTTCGAGCCCCTGCGAATAGCTGAACGCGCCGATCGGCAGCGCCGGCGACGCAAGGTGCAGCAGTGCGACGAGTTCAGTGGTGGTCATGGCCGTGGCCGTGCGCGCAACCGGGACCATGCTGATGGTCGTGGTCGTGGTCGTGGTCGTGCGAATGCGAGTGGCCGTGATGCTCGCCGAACACCTGCTGCGCGAGTGCGTAATCCTCGGCGAACGTCGCGTCGTGTCCGTGCTTGTGGCCGCCGCCGTACGCACCGGCTTCCGGCTGGAACGGTGCAAGGGTCTCCTCGACCTGCGTGCCGAGCCGGCGCAGCATGTCCGCGAGCACCGGGTCGGCTTCGAGCTTCAGGTAGCCGTCGCCGATCTCGACCGGCGTGTGACGGTTGCCGAGGTGGTACGCGGCGCGCATCAGCGTGAGCGGATCGGCTGCGCGCACGCGCAGCACGGTCTCCGGCGCCGCGGCAACGCGCACGAGTGCGCCGTCGTCGGCGACGAGCACATCGCCGTCGCGCAGGATCGTGCCGCGCGGCAGCAGGACCGCGACGTCCTCGCCGGTGTCGAGCGTCGCCGCAAGGCGGCTCTTGCAGCGGGCGTCGTAGGCGAGCGTGAGCGTCGGCGCGCGCGCGACGAGCGACGCGGCGAGTTTCACGTTCGGGGCAATGCGTTTGTCGAGGGTGCGCATGAATCGAAAACCGGCAAGCAGGTCAGAACAGGAAATAGCGCTGCGCCATCGGCAGCACCGTGGCCGGCTCGCAGGTGAGCAACTGGCCGTCGGCGATCACGTCGTAGGTTTCGGGATCGACGCTGATCGACGGGCGCCACGCGTTGTGGATCATGTCGGCCTTCGTCACGTTGCGGCAGTTGCGCACGGGCACGATCCGCTTCGCGAGGCCGTAGCGTTCCGCGATGCCCGCATCGGCGGCCATTTGCGACACGAAGGTCAGCGACGTGCGCGCGAGCGCACCGCCGCGCGTCGCGAACATCTCGCGATAGTGAACGGGCTGCGGCGTGGGGATCGACGCGTTCGGGTCGCCCATCTGCGCCATCGCGATCATCCCGCCCTTCAGGATCATCGACGGCTTGATCCCGAAGAACGCCGGCTCCCACAGCACGAGGTCGGCCCACTTGCCGGGCTCGATCGAGCCGACTTCGTGTGCGATGCCGTGCGTGAGCGCCGGGTTGATCGTGTACTTCGCGACGTAGCGCTTCGCGCGGAAGTTGTCGTTGCGTGCGCCGTCCTCGGGCAGCGCGCCGCGCTGCACCTTCATCTTGTGCGCGGTCTGCCAGGTGCGGATGATCACCTCGCCGACGCGGCCCATCGCCTGCGAATCGGACGACAGCATCGACAGCGCGCCGAGATCGTGCAGGATGTCCTCGGCCGCGATCGTCTCGCGGCGGATCCGCGATTCGGCGAACGCGAGATCCTCGGCGATCGACGGATCGAGGTGATGGCACACCATCAGCATGTCGAGATGCTCGTCGAGCGTGTTGATCGTGTACGGGCGCGTCGGGTTGGTCGACGACGGCAGCACGTTCGCCTCGCCGCACACCTTCAGGATGTCGGGCGCATGGCCGCCGCCCGCGCCTTCGGTGTGGTACGTGTGGATCGTGCGGCCCTTGAACGCGGCCACCGTCGATTCGACGAAGCCGCCTTCGTTCAGCGTGTCGGTGTGGATCGCGACCTGCGTGTCGGTATCGTCGGCGACCGACAGGCAGTTGTCGATCGCGGCGGGCGTCGTGCCCCAGTCTTCATGCAGCTTCAGGCCGATCGCGCCGGCCGCGATCTGCTCGACGAGCGGCTGCGGCAGGCTTGCATTGCCCTTGCCGAGAAAGCCGAGGTTGATCGGCCAGCCGTCGGCGGCCTGCAGCATCCGCTCCATGTGCCACGGGCCCGGCGTGCAGGTCGTCGCGTTGGTGCCGGTGGCCGGCCCCGTGCCGCCGCCGAGCATCGTCGTGACGCCCGATGCGAGCGCTTCGTCGATCTGCTGCGGGCTGATGAAGTGGATGTGCGTGTCGATGCCGCCGGCCGTCACGATCAGCCCTTCGCCGGCGATCACTTCGGTCGCGGCGCCGATCGCGATCGTCACGCCCGGCTGGATGTCCGGGTTGCCGGCCTTGCCGATCGCGGCGATGCGGCCGTGCTTGATCGCGATGTCGGCCTTCACGATGCCCCAGTGATCGAGGATCACCGCGTTCGTGATGATCGTGTCGGGCACGTCGGCGGCCACGCGCTGCGACTGGCCCATCCCGTCGCGGATCACCTTCCCGCCGCCGAATTTCACTTCCTCGCCGTAGGTCGTGAAGTCGCGTTCGATCTCGATCAGCAGTTCGGTATCGGCGAGCCGGACGCGGTCGCCCGTCGTCGGCCCGAACATTTCCGCGTACGCGCGGCGGCTCAAGCGTAGTGTCATGTTGCTGTTCCTGAAGAGCGGGGCGGCTTACAGCGGCCCCATCACCTTGCCCTGAAAACCGTAGACGGTGCGATCGCCCGCGAGTGCGACCAGCTCGACGGTGCGCGTCTGGCCCGGCTCGAAGCGCACGGCGGTGCCGGCCGCAATGTTCAGGCGAAAGCCGCGCGCGGCCACGCGATCGAACGACAGCGCGTCGTTGACTTCGAAGAAGTGGTAGTGCGAGCCGACCTGCACCGGGCGGTCGCCGGTGTTCGCGACGACGAGCGTCAGCGTCGCGCGGCCCGCGTTCAGTTCGTGTTCGCCGTCGTCGGTGAGGATTTCGCCGGGGATCATGCGGGGCCTCACGGAATCGGGTGATGGACGGTCACGAGCTTCGTGCCGTCGGGGAAGGTCGCCTCGACCTGGATGTCGGGAATCATCTCCGGCACGCCGTCCATCACGTCGTCGCGCGTGAGCAGCGTCGTGCCGTAGTGCATCACCTCGGCGACCGTCTTGCCGTCGCGCGCGGCTTCCATCAGCGCGGCGGTGATGAAGGCGACCGCCTCCGGATAGTTGAGCTTCAGGCCGCGTGCGCGACGGCGCTCGGCCAGCAGCGCCGCCGTGAAGATCAGCAGCTTGTCCTTCTCGCGGGGAGTCAGTTTCATGAAGGCAGACGTTCAGGAAAACGTAATTTTTATCGGCGCGTGCGCACCGGGGCGAACGCGCAGGTCATCGTAGCACCGTGCTGTTTTGCGTGCGTTGTGTATCGGTTATGTAAGGAGCAAGGCGCGTGCCATGCGCATCGAACGCAGCGCGATGCGCGTTCATGGTGCGCGATGCATGGATAACGTGCAGCGCCCGGGAGCGGCACTGCGCCGAAACGGTGCGTGGCGCGACCGCGCTCAGGTTTGCCAGAGGCGCAGCGGCCGTGCGCCGACGCCGTGCACGATCGGCCGCAGATGCAGCCAGCAGTCGGTGAAGTGGCGTTGCAGCGCTTCCATCGACGTCGACAGCGCGCGGACCAGCACGACGCCGGGTGTCACGCAGGTCGCGCCCGCGCGCAGCGTCGCATCGAACGGCATCCGCGCGGCGAGCGATTCGGCGAGCGCGGCGTCGCACGCGGCGCCGGCGGCCCACAGCGTGCCGTACGCGGGAAAGCCGGCAAGACCCTGCAGCGCGCCGCGCAGCGGGTCGTGCGCATCGAGCAGCGCGCGTTCGGTCCACAGCGGCCGCCCGCCGGCATCGACGAGTGCCGAGGTCGACGCGATGCGGCCCGCCGACCAGGTTTCACCGGCCGCCTGCCGGCCGAGCTGCGACGCGTCCCAGCCGATCGCACTCGCGCCTGTGCCGAGCGTCACCGTGAAGTCGAGCGACGCGTGCGCCGCGTCGAAGAACAGGTTGTTCTGCGGCAGCCAGTCGAGCTTCGCGTGCTCGCCGACCGTGATGCCGATGCGCTGCGTCGCATCGAGGCCGTTCGACTTGTACCACTTGGTCGCGCCGGGCGTCGTCAGCACCGCGTGCGTGCCGTTGCCGAGCGCGATGTCGATGTCGAGCCGGTCGCCGCCCGCGACGCCGCCCGGCGGGTGGACGATCACCGCGTGGCAGATCGCGTCGCCTTCCGGGTACAGCGGCCGCTGCACGCGCAGCGGGCCGTCGTGCAGCCGGTGCGCGAGCGTCGTGCGCGCGCCGTGCCGCTCGAAGCCGAGTTCGAGGCGGCCGTGCCACGACTTGGCGACGGCGGGGCGGGACAGCGGGGCATGGGAATCGGGGGCGGACATCGGCGGCGAACGGGGAGCAGGTGAAACGGGCACGAAGAACGTGGATGCTACCGGAACAATAATGCAGATGCCGCGTTCGCTGGAAGTGCCGCGTGCGGCCGCACTGCGAGCCTGCCGCCTGCCTCTGCCGGTGCCGCTGCGCCCGCCGCCGTACCGCGCGTCACACCGCGATCAGTTCGCGCACGCCGTTCGCTTCCATGTCCTGCGCGTCGCCGCCCGCGACGATCTCGCCGCGGCTCATCACCCAGTAGCGATCAGCGATCGATTGGGCGAAATCGTAATACTGTTCGACGAGCAGCACGGTCATCTTCGATTCGTCGACGAGCTGGCGCAGCGTGCGGCCGATGTCCTGGATGATCGACGGCTGGATGCCTTCGGTCGGTTCGTCGAGGATCAGCAACTGCGGCTCGCTCATCAGCGCGCGGCCGATCGCGAGCTGTTGCTGCTGGCCGCCCGACAGGTCGCCGCCGCGCCGTGCGCGCATGTCCTTCAGCACCGGGAACAGGTCGTAGATGCGGTCGGGCACCTTCGACGGCGCCTTCCGGCTCGCCGCGCCGACGAGCAGGTTCTCCTCGACGGTCAGCCGCGGAAAGATGTCGCGGCCCTGCGGCACGTACGCGAGCCCGGCCGCGACGCGCGCATACGGCGGCATCGCGCCGAGCGCCGTGCCGCGCCACGACACGCTGCCGCTTTTCGCGGCGACGACGCCCATCAGGCAGCGCAGCAACGTGCTCTTGCCGACGCCGTTGCGGCCCAGCAGCACGGTGAGCTTGCCGTCGTCGGCGGTGAGGTTCACGTTGCGCAGGATATGGCTGCCGCCGTAGAACTGGTTCAGTGCATCGATCTTCAGCATCGCATCATCGTCCGAGGTAAGACTCGATCACCGCGTCGTCGCGCTTGACCTGGTCGAGCGTGCCTTGCGCGAGCACCGCGCCTTCGGCCATCACCGTCACGCGGCCCGTGTCGCCCGCGAGCGCCGCGACGAATTCCATGTCGTGCTCGACGACCATCATCGAGCAGGTGCCGCGCAGCGTGTTCAGCAGCTCGGCGAGTTCCATCGTTTCCTGGTCGGTCATCCCGGCCGCCGGCTCGTCGAGCAGCAGCAGCGCGGGGCGCTGCATCAGCAGCATGCCGATCTCGAGCCGCTGCTTCTGCCCGTGCGACAGCTCGCCGGCCGCGCGGAATGCCTGGCTTTCGAGGCCGATCAGCGCGAGCGTCTCCTCGATCTTCGCCTGTGCCGTGCGGTCGAGCCGCGCGCGCAGCGACGCGAGCCAGCCCTTGTCGGTCTGCATCGCGAGCTCGAGGTTCTCCCACACCGGATGCTGTTCGAACACGGTCGGCTTCTGGAACTTGCGGCCGATGCCCGCACGTGCGATTTCGGGCTCGTTCATTCGCGCAAGGTCGATGGTCTGGCCGAGAAACACCTTGCCCGCGTCGGGGCGTGTCTTGCCGGTGATCACGTCCATCATCGTCGTCTTGCCCGCACCGTTCGGGCCGATCACGCAGCGCAGTTCGCCCGCGTCGATCGCGAGCGACAGCTTCTTCAGCGCGCGAAAGCCGTCGAAGCTCACCTCGATATCCTCGAGGTAGAGGATCGTGCCGTGCGACGTGTCGATGCCGGGCGGCACCACGCGCCCCATCGATGCGGTGCCGCTGACGGCCAGCAGTTCGTCTTCGGGCGGCGGCGTGAATTGGTAGAGGGCCGTTCCGTTCATGCGCGTTTCCCCTTCGCGAGCACGGTTTCGACGAGGCCCATGATCCCGCGCGGCAGCAAGAGCGGCACGAGCACGAAGATCAGGCCGAGGAAGAACAGCCAGTATTCGGCGAAGTACGCGGTAAAGAAGCTCTTCGCGCCGTTCACCGCGAACGCGCCGACGATCGGCCCGATCAGCGTGCCGCGCCCGCCCACCGCGACCCAGATCGCCATCTCGATCGAGTTGCCGGGCGACATCTCGCCGGGGTTGATGATGCCGACCTGCGGCACGTACAGCGCGCCCGCGATGCCGCACAGCACGGCCGACACGGTCCACACGAACAGCTTGTACGCGAGCGGGCTGTAGCCGAGGAACATCAGCCGCGTCTCGCCGTCGCGCACCGCGGTGACGACGCGCCCGAGCTTGCTCGTGACGATCGCGCGCGCGGCGACGAATGCGAGCACGAGCGTCGCGAACGTCAGCAGCAACAGCACCGTGCGCGTGCCGGGCGACGTGATCGCGAAGCCCGCGATGCGCTTGAAATCGGTGAAGCCGTTGTTGCCGCCGAAGCCCGTCTCGTTGCGATAGAACAGCAGCATCGCGGCGAACGTCATGGCCTGCGTGATGATCGACAGGTACACGCCCTTCACGCGCGAGCGGAACGTGAAGAAGCCGAACACCCACGCGAGCACGGCCGGCACGAGCACGACGAGCGCGAGCGCCCACGCGAGATGCTGCGTGCCGCTCCAGTACCACGGCAACTGGTGCCAGTCGAGGAACACCATGAAGTCGGGCAGGTCGCTGCCGTACTTGCCGTCGCGGCCGATCTCGCGCATCAGGTACATGCCGATCGCATAGCCGCCGAGCGCGAAGAACAGCCCGTGGCCGAGGCTCAGGATCCCGCAATAGCCCCACACGAGATCGAGCGCGAGCGCGGCGATCGCGTAGCACATCAGCTTGCCGGCGAGCGTCATCGTGTACGCGGACAGGTGGAATGCGCTCGACTCGGGCGCGACGAGCGCGGCGAGCGGCACGCCGATGCCGATCGCGATGCACAGCGCGATCAGTGCGAGCCACGCGCGCCGCGACAGCAGTGCGGGGCGGGGCGGCAGGCCGAGCGCGAAGCCGTCTGCCGCGGGTGCGGCGGCAGATGGCTTCGGCGTATCGGCGGCCGGGTTCGACAGGGAATGGCTGAATGAAGTCACGTCAAGCCTCCGCGCTGCGGCCCTTCGGGGCGAACATGCCCTGCGGACGTTTCTGGATGAACAGCACGATCATCACGAGCACGGCGATCTTCGCGAGCACGGCACCCCAGAACGGCTCGATCGCCTTGCTCGCGAGGCCGAGCCCGAAGCCGCCGAGCACGGTGCCGGCAATCTGCCCGACACCGCCGAGCACGACCGCCATGAACGAATCGATGATGTAGTTCTGGCCGAGGTCGGGGCCCACGTTGCCGATCTGCGACAGCGCGCAGCCGCCGAGGCCCGCGATGCCCGCGCCGAACGCGAACGCATACGCATCGACGCGCGCGGTCTTCACGCCGACGCACGCGGCCATCCGGCGGTTCTGCGTGACGGCGCGCACGAACAGGCCGAGCCGCGTCTTCGTCAGCACGGCCCACGCGATGAACACGACCGCAAGTGCGAAGGCGAGGATCACGAGCCGGTTGTACGGCAGGATCAGGTTCTGCATCACGGTCACGCCGCCGCTCATCCACGACGGGTTCACGACCTGCACGTTCTGCGCGCCGAACAGCATCCGCGTCGCCTGGATCAGGATCAGGCTCACGCCGAAGGTTGCGAGCAGCGTCTCGAGCGGGCGGCCGTACAGGTGCCGCAGCACGAGCCGTTCGAGCACGATGCCGACGAGCGCGGCCGTGACGAACGACACCGGCACGGCGACGAGCGGATACCAGTCGAACGCGCCGGGCGCGTAGTGCTGGATCAGCGTCTGCACGACATAGGTTGCGTACGCACCGATCATCAGGAATTCGCCGTGCGCCATGTTGATCACGCCGATCAGCCCGTACGTGATCGCGAGGCCGAGCGCGGCGAGCAGCAGCACGCTGCCGAGCGACAGGCCGGCAAACAGGGTGCCGGCAATTTCGCCGCGGCGCTGCAGCGAATGCAGTGCGTCGAGCCCTTGCTGCGCGGCGTCGCGTACACGTGCGTCGGGTTCCGCGTAGCTGCCGTCGGCGTTCTTCGCGACGAGCGGGCGCAACTGCTCGATCATGTCGAGGTCGTGGCGCGCGGCCACCACCTGCACGGCTTCGAGGCGCTTCGCCGGATCGGCATCGTGCAGCGCGGCGATCGCCCACAAGGCGTCGAGGCGGCGCTTCAGCGCCGGATCGGTTTCCTTGGCACGGGCGCGGTCGATCATCGGCTTGAGTGACGGGTCGGGCGATTTCAGCAACGCATCGATCGCGTCGCGGCGCGCGGCGACATCGGGCGACGCGAGTGCGAGGCCCGACAGCGCGCCCGTGATCTTCGTGCGCAGCAGGTTGTTCAGCATCACGGGCTGTGCGTCGCCGGACGGCGTCGCGGCCTGCGTGAGCGCGTCGTGCGCGGTGTCGCCGGTCTGGATCAGCAGGTGGCCGTCGCCGGTCGCGAGTGCGTCGCCGGTCGACAGCGCGTTGAGCACCGCGACGGCGCGCGGATCGGAGTCGGCGGCAAGCCGTTCGATCGCGGCCGTCTTCGCGTCGAAGTCGTCGCCGGCGAGCGCGGCGGTATCGGTAGCCGTCAGCGCGAACGCGGCGTGCGGCAGCCCGCCCGCGAGGGCGGCGCACGCGACGATTGCGACGGCGGCTCGGCGAAAGCGTGTGGGCATCGGGAAATCCTGTCGGGCGTGGGGAGGCGGATGCCGGCGGCGATGCGCGGGCGCTTGCGGTTCATCACGGCAAGCGCCCGCGCATCGATATCGGCATCGGCGTGCGAGCGGCACGTCGCGCGTGAAGCACGACGCGCCGCCCTGCATCAGGCGAGCGCCGCGCGCTGCCGGCGCAGGAAGGCCGGGATCGACGTGACGATGTCCGGCTTGCCCTGGTTGCCCGCGATGTACGGGCTCCACGGTTGCGCGCGCACCGCGGTCTTGGTCTTCCACACGACGTTGAACTGTCCATCGCCGCGGATCTCGCCGATCATCACCGGCTTGTGCAGGTGATGGTTGCCGTCCATCGCGAGCGTGAAGCCCGACGGTGCGGCGACGGTCTGGCCGATCATCGCCACGCGCACCTTGTCGACGTCGGTGCTCTTTGCCTTCTCGACGGCCTGCTTCCACATGTGGATGCCCACGTAGGTGGCTTCCATCGGGTCGTTGGTCACGCGCTTCGCGCCGCCCGGCAGGTTGTTCGCCTTCACCCACGCGGCGAACTGGTCCTTGAACTTCGTATTGGTCGGGTTCTTCACCGACATGAAGTAATTCCACGCGGCGAGGTGGCCGACCAGCGGCTTCGTGTCGATCCCGCGCAGCTCTTCCTCGCCGACCGAGAACGCGACGACCGGCACGTCGGTCGCCTTGATCCCCTGGTTGCCGAGCTCCTTGTAGAACGGCACGTTCGAGTCGCCGTTGATCGTCGAGATTACGGTCGTCTTGCCGCCTTGCGAGAAGTTCTTGATGTTCGCGACGATGGTCTGGTAATCGCTGTGGCCGAACGGCGTGTAGACCTCCTGAATGTCGGCGTCCTTCACGCCCTTCGATTTGAGGAACGCACGCAGGATCTTGTTGGTCGTGCGCGGATACACGTAGTCGGTGCCGAGCAGGAAGAAGCGCTTCGCGCCGCCGCCTTCCGCGCTCATCAGGTACTCGACGGCCGGGATCGCCTGCTGGTTCGGTGCGGCGCCCGTATAGAACACGTTGCGCGACATTTCCTCGCCTTCGTACTGCACCGGGTAGTAGAGCAGCCCGTTCAGTTCCTCGAACACCGGCAGCACGGACTTGCGCGACACCGACGTCCAGCAGCCGAACACGCAGGCGACCTTGTCCTGCGTGAGCAGCTGGCGCGCCTTCTCCGCGAACAGCGGCCAGTTGGACGCGGGATCGACCACCACGGGCTCGAGCTTGCGGCCCATCACGCCGCCGCTCTTGTTGATGTCGGCAATCGTCATCAGCGCGGTGTCCTTCAGCGACGTCTCCGAGATCGCCATCGTGCCCGACAGCGAGTGCAGGATGCCGACCTTGATCGGGCCGGTGCCCGCATCGGCCGCGTGTACGAACGGGCTCTTGCCCGCGAGCGCGAGTGCGCCGGCCATCGAACCGAACTTCAACAGACTGCGACGTTTCATCGGGATCCCCTTGTCGTGTTGGATGTGCGTGCGCCGTGAAGGCGTGTGCCAACAGGTAACGCAAGGCATGTGCCAGTCGTGCGGATGCACGTCCGGCGTGCCTGCGCGGGGCCGTGTGAGGCGTCGGGACGGTGCGCGTGACGCTTCGTGCAGCATGCGCGGTCCGTCGCGGTGCAGGGTCACGGGCGTAAATGGTGCACGGTCGGGGTTCTTCGTTCCGGTGCCTGCGTGCGGTGCCGGAACTGCCGTGCACCATGACTTCGCATCACGCGGGCGGAGCGCGGGCAGAGCGCGGGCAGAGCGCCGGCGCAGCGCGGTGCCGCAGTCGGTCATCGAGACGACGCGCGGAAGTCAACCGGAGCGGGAAACAGAAACGGGCGCGCGATGCGCGCCCGTTCGGCGGATCAGTGTGACCGGCGGCAAGGTGCCGGCCGGTGCGGCGGCGGCGCGTGATGCGCCACCGGCAGGATCAGTATCGCGGCACCGACGGATCGACGTCGCGCGACCACGCGTCGATCCCGCCTTGCAGGTTGTACAGCTTCGTGAAGCCGCGCGATTCGAGGAACATCGCGACCTGCGCGCTGCGCATCCCGTGATGGCACACGCAGACGATTTCCGCTTCGTCGTCGAGCTCTTCGCTGCGCGCGGGAATCTGCTGCATCGGGATCGACACGCTGCCGGCGATGTGCGCAGTCGCGATTTCCCACGGTTCGCGCACGTCGAGCACGACCGGGGCGGGGCGCGCCTTGTCGCCGAGCCATTCCGCGAGCATCGCGGCCGTCAGGATCTGCATGGAGGCTCCGCTGCTCAGAACTTGAAGCGCGACGGCTCGATCGCGTTGACGAGGTGGTCGATGTAGGTTTCGAACACGTCGGCGACGCGGTACTGCTTGTCGTCGATGCGCGTGATGATCTGCGCCTTCATCACCGGACGGCCGCCGACGAATGCCGAGAGACGGCCGCCGACCTTCAATTGTTCGAGCATTTCCTGCGGCACGACGGGCAGGCCGCCCGCGACGCAGATCACGTCGTACGGCGCCTTGGCGGCCCAGCCGCGCGAACCGTCGCCGAGGACGACTTCCGCGTTGGTCACGCCGTCGTTGCGCAGGTTCTCTTCCGCAAACTTCGCGATCGTCGGATCGATCTCGACGGCCGTCACGTGCTGCGCGCGATGCGCGAACAGTGCGGCCAGGTAGCCCGAGCCGGCGCCGATGATGAGCACGTTCTCGTGCTTCTTGACCGTCAGCTCCTGCAGCACGCGCGCTTCGACGCGCGGGAACAGCATCTTGCTGCGGCCGCCGGGCAGCGGCAGTTCGAGGTCGGCGAACGCGAGATCGCGGTATTCGGCCGGAACGTAGTTTTCACGCTTGACGATCGACAGCAGGCCCAGGACGTCGAGATCCAGCACGTCCCACGGCCGGATCTGTTGTTCGATCATGTTGAAACGCGCGTTTTCGATATTCATGGTGTGGTCACGCAGCCTGGTCGGCCATCAGCGGGGGATAGAGAAACTTCGTGATTGTACCAAACGGGGCGGCCGCGAAGCCTTCAGGCGGCCTGCAACAGACCTTTACCCCTTGCTCTTCTTGATCTGCGCCTCGAACGCGAGGTCGAGCTTGCTCGCCTTGCGCGGCTTTTTGGGGCCGTATTCGTCGACGAACTTGACGAACTCGTCGAGCGGCAGCGGCTCGCAGCGCTTCTCGGCCGTGCCGCCCGAGCGGTCGACGAGATAGAACAGGCCGCCCGCCATCGCGACGGCCGCGAATTGCGGGTTGCCGGAGCGGGTCTTCAGGCGTTCGACCGCGTGGGTCGCTTTGGTGGTGCGCATCGTGCGGATTCTGGCGGAGCGTAAGCCCCACACTGTATCAAACCGGCCGCCCGCGTGCGGCCGGCCGGGGCCCGTCGGGCCCTGGGGCCTGCCGGGCGCTAGACCGTGCGCGAATAGCGTTGCTGCTGCGTCTGGCCGAGATACGCGTCGAACGCCATCGCGATGTTGCGCACGACCATCCGGCCGGCCGGAAGGATCGTCAGGCGGTCGGCCGCGATCGTCAGCAGCCCGTCGTGCTCGAACGGGCGCAGCGCGTCGAGTTCGCGCGCGAAATGATCGGCGAAGCGGATGCCGTGCGCGGCCTCGACATGCGAGAACGGCAGGTCGAGGTTGCACATCAGTTGCGTGATCACGTCGCGGCGCAGCCGGTCGTCGGGCGTGAGCCGCACGCCGCGCGCGATCGGCAGCCGGCCTGCGTCGAGCGCGGCGCCGTAGGCGGGCAGGTCCTTCGCGTTCTGCGCATAGACGTCGCCGACCTTGCCGATCGACGACACGCCGAAGCCGACAAGGTCGGTGTCCGCGCGCGTGCTGTAGCCCTGGAAATTGCGCTGCAGCGTGCCGTTCTTCTGCGCGCGCACGAGCTCGTCGGACGGCCGCGCGAAGTGGTCCATCCCGATGTACACGTACCCTGCCGACGTCAGCATGTCGATCGCGAGGCCGAGCAGCGCGATGCGTGTTTCCGGCGGCGGCAGCGTCGCGTCGTCGATCTGCCGCTGCATCTTGAACAGGTGCGGCATGTGCGCGTAGCCGAACACCGACAGCCGATCGGGTGCGAGTTCGATGATCGTTTCCAGCGTGCGCGCGAAGACGGACACGGTCTGGTGCGGCAACCCGTAGATCAGGTCGACGCTCACCGAATGAAAGCCCGTCGTGCGCGCGGCCGAGAGCAGGTCGGCCGTCATCGCCAGCGGCTGGACGCGGTTGATCGCCTGCTGCACGACCGGATCGAAATCCTGCACGCCGAGGCTCAGCCGGTTGAAGCCGATGGTGCGCAGGTGGACGAGCGTCGCGGGCGTGACCGTGCGCGGGTCGATCTCGATCGAGAACTCGGCATCGGCGTCCGGCGCGAGCGCGAAGTGCTCGCGGGTGGCCGTCATCAGCTCGGCCGTTTCGTCGTCGGACAGGAAGGTGGGCGTGCCGCCGCCCCAGTGCAGTTGCGTGACCGGGCGCGCGGGATCGAACAGCGCGGCCTGCAGCGCCATCTCGCGCTTGAGCTGGTCGAGATACGGGCGCGCGCGGCGACGGTTGTTGGTCGCGATCTTGTTGCAGCCGCAGTAGAAACACGCGGAGTTGCAGAACGGGATGTGGAAGTACAGCGACAGCTCGCTCGACGACGCGCCGGGATCGCTTGCCGCGCGCACATAGTCGGCCGGGTCGAAATCGTCGCGGAACTGCAGCGCGGTGGGGTATGACGTATAGCGCGGCCCGTTCGCGCCGTATTTCGTGAGCAAATCGGGACGGAACAATGAGTCGGCAGAACCGGTACGCATGATGGTCTCGCGCTTTTTAGATGCTTTCGAGTATATAAACGCGCGATTCGGCTGCATTGTGTAATAACGTCGCAGCCGGCGATGGCACAATGCGGGGTGGGGCTGCCGGCACACGTCCGGTTGCCGCACCGTTTTTTGTTGTTCGTTCGAGAGAGCCGAGTGTCCGTCGAAATGCCTGTCCGTCCGGCGCCTGCCGATGTCCCGCCGCCGCATGCGTGCCGCGAGGGCTGCGGCGCGTGCTGCATCGCGCCGTCGATTTCCAGCCCGATTCCGGGCATGCCCGACGGCAAGCCGGCCGGCGTGCGCTGCGTGCAGCTCGGCGACGACCTGCGCTGCCGGATCTTCGGCCGCCCCGAGCGGCCCGCGTGCTGTTCCGGGTTGCAGCCGGCCGCGGACATGTGCGGCGCGTCGCGCGACGACGCGCTCGCGTGGCTCACGCGTCTCGAGGCCGCGACGCGGCCGTCGCCACCAGGAGAGTGTTCAGCATGACCGCACCTTGCGCGCCGGGCCGGCGCCGTTTTCTTGCCGCAACCGTCGGCGCCATCGGCGTGACGCTGTCGCTCGCCGCGTGCGCGTCGACGTTCCCGTTCATCCCCGATCACTACACGTTCTCGCGCGGCGACGTGCAGAAAGCCGTCGCGCGCAAGTTTCCGTACCAGAAGACGGTCGCGCAGGTCGTCGACGTGTCGCTCGCGAACCCGGCCGTCAACCTGCTGCCCGACCAGAACCGCGTGGCCGTGCAGCTCGACGCGCATTTCGTGAGTCCGTTCCTGCGCGCGCCCGTCAGCGGCAAGTTCACCGTGTCGGGCCAGCTCGCGTACGACGCGCCGAGCCGCTCGGTCGTGCTGAAGTCGCCGGCCGTCGACAGCCTCGCGCTCGACGGCGACGCACAGATGTATGCGCAACAGGTTGGTGCGGCCGCCGGCCTGCTCGCGACGCAGTTGCTGACCGACTACCCGATCTACACGTTCAAGCCCGAACAATTGCAATTTGCCGGGGTGAACTACGAACCCGGTACAATTACGATTCTTACAAACGGCATACGCGTGGCGATCGTCGAAAAGTGACGACGAACCGCGCTCGGCCGGAGGGGGGCCGCGCGCGGAAGAGTGGCCCATTCATTCGACCATTTCGGAGTTGGGCCACGGATGGACTGGATCCTGATCTGCAAGGCTTTGATCCTCGGCGTCGTCGAGGGGCTGACGGAATTCCTGCCGGTGTCGAGCACCGGTCACCTGATCGTCACGGGCAGCTTCCTGAATTTCAATGATTCGCACGCGAAGACGTTCGACGTCGTGATCCAGTTCGGTGCGATCCTCGCGGTCTGCTGGGAATACCGGCAACGGATCGCGTCCATCGTGTCCGGGCTGCCGAGCCGGCCCGACGCGCGGCGCTTCACGCTGAACGTCGTGATCGCGACGATTCCCGCGATCGCACTCGGCCTCCTGTTCGAGAAGAAGATCAAGGCTGTGCTGTTCTCGCCGGTTCCCGTCGCGTTCGCGCTCGTCGTGGGCGGCGCGATCATCCTGTGGGCCGAGGCGCGGCAGCGCGAACGCGGCGAGCCGCCGCGGGTGATGTCGGTCGATGCGCTGACGCCGCTCGATGCGCTCAAGGTCGGCATCGCGCAGTGTTTTGCGCTGATTCCAGGCATGTCGCGCTCGGGCTCGACGATCATCGGCGGGATGCTGTTCGGCCTCGACCGGCGCGTGGCCACCGAATTCTCGTTCTTCCTCGCGATCCCGATCATCTTCGGCGCGACGCTCTATGAAACCGTCAAGGACTGGCAGGCGTTCACCGTCGATTCGCTCGGCCTGTTCGCACTCGGGCTCGTCGCGGCGTTCGTCAGCGCGTTCGTGTGCGTGCGCTGGCTGCTGCGCTACGTCGCGACGCACGATTTCACGGTGTTCGCGTGGTACCGGATCGCGTTCGGGCTGTTCGTGCTGCTGGTCGGGTACAGCGGCTGGCTGAACTGGGCGTGACACGGGGCAGCGGCGCCGTGCATGCGTGAAGCCGGGCGCCGCCCGCAACGCTCGACGCCGTACGTGCACCCAACGTAAAAACGGCCCAATCGGCATTTGCCGGTTGGGCCGTTTTGCTTGACGCCGTGCGCGCGATGTCGGGCGGGATCAGTTCGCGCGCTTGCGGAACACCAGGTCCCACACGCCGTGGCCGAGCCGCAGCCCGCGCCGTTCGAACTTCGTCACCGGGCGGTAGTCGGGGCGCGGTGCGTAGTCGGCGGCCGTGTTTTCGAGCGTCGGCTCCGCGCCGAGCACGTCGAGCATCTGTTCCGCGTAGTTCTGCCAGTCGGTCGCGCAGTGAATGTACGCGCCGGGCTTCAGGCGCGACGCGAGATGCGCGACGAGCGGCGGCTGGATCAGCCGGCGCTTGTGGTGGCGCGCCTTGTGCCACGGGTCGGGGAAGAAAATGTGCACGCCATCGAGGCTTTCCGGCGCGAGCATGTGCTCGAGCACCTCGACTGCGTCGTGCTGGATGATGCGGATGTTCGACAGATCCTGCTCGCCGATCAGCTTCAGCAGCGCGCCGACGCCCGGTTCGTGGACTTCGACGCCGAGGAAGTCGTCGCCGGGGCGGTTTGCGGCGATTTCCGCGGTCGACGCGCCCATCCCGAAGCCGATCTCGAGGATGCGCGGCGCGCTGCGGCCGAACACCGCGTTCCAGTCGGGCAGCTCCGGCGCATACGGCACCACGAAGCGCGGGCCGAGTTCGTCCATCGCGCGGCGCTGGCCGGTCGATACGCGGCCGGCGCGCGTCACGAAGCTGCGGATGCGGCGGTGGTGCAGCGGATTGACTGCGTCGGCGCCTTCGGCGGCTTCGTCGGGAATGGCGTCGTCGTGCGGCGGCAGGCCGGCTTCGTTCGGATCGTCGTGCATCATTGGTGACAGAGAAAGGCTCGGTTGCGGGCGAGGGCCCGTTGCGCAGCAGTGCGCCGGGTGAACCGGCACATGGTACAAAAAAGCCGCCTTCGACGAGGCGGCTCATGCGCAGGCTGCGATGCAGCCGGAAAGTGGAGCGGGCGATGGGAATCGAACCCACGTCATCAGCTTGGGAAGCTGAGGTAATGGCCATTATACGACGCCCGCAGAACGCGCAATTCTACAGGGGTTTGGGTGGAGATGGCAAGCGGGGCGTTTTGGCCGGTGGCAGCGAAACTGGCATGGCCGCGTAGCTGGGCCGTGGCATCGCTGAAGGTGCGTTTTTTCGGATGCCACTGCGTCCACGTC
This sequence comes from Burkholderia sp. Ac-20344, assembly GCF_017104975.1. Classification (NCBI taxonomy): domain Bacteria; kingdom Pseudomonadati; phylum Pseudomonadota; class Betaproteobacteria; order Burkholderiales; family Burkholderiaceae; genus Burkholderia; species Burkholderia sp. Ac-20344. Next base: position 40,538 of record NZ_JAAGPP010000015.1, on the reverse strand, counting down.
CCACTTGACCTCGCTTAAGGGTTCGTTCCATTCTGTGCGGCTATGTCGGATCTGAAGATGGTTGACGAACTTCTAATAGAAAAAGGATGGGACCGGATGAGCGCGACGGGGGCAGGCTTTAGCGTTGATTTGAATTCTTTGCTGCTGCGCGAGAGCGAGCAAGTTGAATGGAAGGAAAACGTAGCTGACATAGACGACGTCGTTGCCACTATCTCGGCCTTTGCAAACGACTGGTCAAATCTAGGGGGCGGATATGTCGTCTGTGGCGCTGCGGAAAAGAAGGACGAGCATGGATTCCCTGCGGTCAATCTTGTCGGATTGACGGCTTCGCGTTTGCGCGAGATTGAGGGGCGGGTGCTGACTGCATGTCGCGATAGGGTTTTTCCGGGAATCGCTCCGCTCGTGCGTGAGCTGGATGGGCCTACGCCTGACAAGCGTATTCTGGTCTTCGTTGTTGCGGCGACATCCCACGCCCACACATTTCGCCGTGGTAACGATAGTGGGAAGCACTATGTACGATTGAGTCGAGAGACTCGAGAAGCTCGTGATGGAATTCTCCGAGAGTTGTTGGTTCGTAAGGGCGATGTCGAGCCGTGGGATAGACGGATATGCCCTACCGCGACTACGAACGATCTTGATTTGGTTGCATTCCGGGACGCCTTGCAGCGAATGAATGTCTTCGATCCCAATCGAGGGATCGATGAGTATTTGTCGGACACGCAGTCGTTGAGCCCATTTGTGCCACCGCTGTGCGGACGAGACGCTCTGACAGGCCAATTGAGGCCTCGAAATTTTGCGGTGCTGCTATTTGCGCGACAGCTCCAGTTACACGTGCCCGGTGCTTATGCTTTGCTGTCCATTTACCCGGGAGTTGATAGATCTGAGCCTCACGCTGAGCGGCATGAACTAGCTGGGTCCCTCATCGAGCAAGCAAGACGATCGATCGACCTGCTTGGAATTCAGAGTCATGTCGCTTTTGATAAGACAAATGCTCAGAGTCCTAATGCGTTGAAATATCCACGCCAAGCGCTCACAGAAGCCATGGTGAATGCGCTCGCGCATAGAGACTACGAACGGCCGGAGCCGACTCGAACTACGGTCTTCTCGGATCGGATTGAAATTACCTCTCCTGGTTCTCTGCCAACGGGTGTTCGAGTGGACGCCTTCCGCGAAGGTAAGGCGACTTCTAAATGGCGAAATCAAAGCCTAGCATGGTTTCTGAACCGTTTACAGTTGGCTCAAGCCGAAGGGCAGGGGATACCTACGATCATTCGGTCTATGCGAGAAGAGGGGTGTCCTGCGCCCAGCTTTGACGTTACAGAGGCAACCGTTGCTTGCCTGTTACCAGCTCACCCTCGTCATGCGCTCGCACGTGAGTACAGTGCTATCGAGGAAGCAATTTCGCTTGGAGAGTTTTATAACGCGAAAGATCGTGTCGATACACTGCTGCAACGTGATCCGCTGAATCATCGAGTGGTAGGGCTCTTGGCAGATGTATCGATGGCGCTTGCGGATGTGTCATTGGTCCGTGATTACATAAATCATCAACGAATTCATTTGGCCGGGCTACCTCCTTTCGTGCTTACACGGCTCGCGGATGCGCTAACCTTGCGTGAGCAACCGACACAAAATGACCGTGAAGAAGCTCGAAAGTTGTACTTGGCTGCCTCTCAAGGCTATGTGGAGGAGCGAGAAGTACGAAAGCTCGCTCAGGGATTGAGCCGCTCGGGCGGAGATCATGCTGCGGTGGAGTTTTTGAATAAGCAATTTCGCGATCACCCGGAGTGGAGCACCAATCCGTCACTACTCCAAGTGCGTGGTAACGCATATATCGGTATGGCGAAGCAGTGTGCGCAAACAGCCCGCAACAGTCGGCAGTTGTCAGCGCAAGCAAGGCGACGGGCGTGGGATGACTGTAGGCGTTTTTTGGCCTCTGCACGGCGAGACCTCGAGCAGGCGCTAACAACGGAGGATATGAATCTCCGAGACATCGTCCAAAAGAATTTGGATTTCGCAATCAAGCAACAGCGGGCTGCTGGTGCAGATCGAGGGCGCAGCGCGCAGGGAAATTCCCAGTCGAAACCACGTGATCAACGTAGGTCGAGCTAGAGCGGAGCAAGCAAGTGGCCGAGTTCTATTGAGCCATGTCGTTGTTTTGTTTCGGAGGTATTGGGATGATCGTTAGGTGGGGCGGTATTAAACCTCTAACGATTATCCGTTGCGTGTCAATTTCAAAATTCGCGATCTGATTGTGGTTGCGATAGCGAGCAGCGATCTCGGACGCAGTTGCGTTCGGCTACTGATAGGTGGGGAGCGCCATCAGTGCAGCAGTCGAAATACCATCATCCGAGACACTCTCCAGATACTCGTGCTGCCCGGACTTCACTCGGACTTTATCGGTGTGGCGGTACGCGCCGGGACCGTCGGGCACGATGACGAACACGGTATCACCGCGCAGGATCAGACTGGCAATCTCATGATAAGCCAGCGCTCGGCCCGCATCTAATCCGACGCTTCCGTCGTCGTTCTTACTGAACCGATGAATTTTCGCTTCGGCCACTTCCCCGATCGTCGCGTCCAGCTTAATCATCGAAATACCATAGGTGCTCATCGTTGCCCCCCAAACGGCGAAACGATGGGCCGCCGTCAGGGAAGTATAGCGAAGGCAGTGCGGAGACGGGCGTGCTTCGTTGCCAGGATCACGGTATAGCCGGGATAGTCGTCGCATGGACGACATCAAACACCCCAACGATTTCCCACCGCTGACCATCGGGCAGATTCACAATCTGGCTACCGCAGTGCGTGACGATTTCGGCGGCAAGCTTTCGCGAGCAGAGTTCATCGAAAGTCTGCTCATGCTTCTCGAAGACGTTCCGGGGTTCGAGGCGTGTGATGTGGACGAGACGCTCATTGAGTCGGCATGGGCGACGTACAGCGGTCGTCCGCCCGAATCTTGAGATTTTTACTCGCGCACCAGTTCAGTTACTTTTTCATAGATGGTTTCCCGGTATGCGCGCGCGTCTTTGGAGAAGTGCAGTCGCCGATGGCAGTTCGGGCAAACTGCGACCGCATTCGTCACCGTATCCGACCCGCCGTCCGCCAGCTTGCGGAGATGATGAACTTCGAGAAACGGACCATTTGCACCCGAAAATGGCGCGGGTTGGTCGCAAGCCTCACAATTGTCCTTCGCTCGCTTAAGCACCCACGCTTTGACCTTGAGGTCGCGCACGAAGCTGGTAGTCGTTGATGTTGCTGTGCCAGGCGCTTTATTGCCATCGGGCCGTTCCTCCAGCGTCTCGCGAAGCTCGGCGATGGTTACCGCTTCGGCAGCCCGAGGCAATTCCTGTCGACTTTCCAATTCGCAGATGAGGGCTTCTATCTGCCCGGCGACCCTTACGCCAACATTTGTTGCCGGTGGGAGGCCCGGTATCCAATCGCGTCCCATGAGCTCAAGAACGTAGGAAATGTTCCGCATCCTGTATTCGCACGATTTTTCGGATCGACCAATTTGCGCCGCGAGATCTCGATAGACCTGTCGTTTCACAACCGGACGAGCGTCTCGGAAACGACGGGCCATGTCCAAGTAGGCAGCTACCGAGGCCCTCAATTCGGGCTCGGACCAACTACCGGCTGACAGTTCGTCCGACGCCACACTCCCATTTCCATCAAGCGGGCCGTAACTAGGGTTGGCTAGTCGGTCGATGTCGATTTCTTTCGTTTCGTACGCGATTTTGTTACGTGGCACCAAGCGAAGCCATATCGCCTTTCCGTCGACGGACTCCCTGATTTCGGGGCAGTCAAACAGCTGAGAGCTTGCACATCTTCCCGAGTCGACATCCTTCAAGATTCCGACAACGGGCACATGCTGCTTGAAGGCAAGATCTATCCGCCGCATATGAGCGACATGCGTTCGCCTTGAGATTTTCGATGGCGCGTTGGGCATGCAATACCAGTACGTACCGGTAGCCCGATCCTTACAGATCGCAACTTCCGTCTTGATCCGCTTATCTTGGTGATCCTTTTCGCTGTGGTAGTTCCATATGGTCGTCAGGAGAAACGCAGCCTTACCTTCTTCGGCTTCTTCGGCAGCAACGTCGAACATGGACCACTCTCGAACGGGGCGCTGTGCCCCGAGGTCGGAGAACGCTTCGTTGTGTGGTTTATCGAAGATTGAGGCTTCCACTGGGCAGACTCCTGGGCCAAGCGTTCGATTATTTGCGTCGCCGATGCTTCGGCAAGCGCTTTGCTTTGAGCATGTCGGCAAATTGCTGGACGAAATTCACGACGAGCGTTCGTTCATCGCTATCCAGCCCATCAAGTGCGTCCGCGATCATCGCCAGTTGGTCGTCGGGCCGCTTCGATCCGCGCTGCAATAGCTGGTCTACTGAGCAGTCGAGCGCGTCACTGAGCTGCTGGAGCCGATGCAAGGTCGGCATCCGCGCACCGCGTTCCCATCGACTGATCGCTTCCTGTTCGAGATTGATCATCTCTGCGAGCTTCGCTTGAGTCAGACCGCGGGCGCGTCGTTGTTCGGCAATAGCGGTCCCAACACGAGCAGCAAGCAGCGCGTCTTGGGCGTCGTCGGTCGGCGAGGTAGGGCGGGTAGTCATAGGACGATATGGTCGTCTTCATTCCGATTACGATGAACAACCATATGGGAATGTTATATTCCAATATGGTTGAATTTGTCGAGGCGTTGACGTATCGTGCGGAGATGCCTGAGCGGGTGGGGAAGTGTACGAATTCCGGCAGGCAGGTGGCTGCTGTAGGGCGGTGGCCTTGATGGTTCCAGAAAAACTAATGAACTATGACCACGAACGATTCACTTTCCCGATTCCATTCCTTCATGGCCGTCTACGAGGGTTGCCGAGCTTCGGCACTGGGTAACGCATTGCAGATGACGCCGATGGCAGCACGGGCGCTCAGTTTGATTTGTGCGTTTCCCGGCATGACCTTGCATGAGCTGAGTTGTATTCTCGGCGGCAGTCAGGGGCAGGTGATCGGGGCTGCATTCGACCTTCAGCATCTCGGGTACGTTGAGATAAGCGAGGAGCGAAACGACGACCGTCGCCGGGTTCTGAGACCGATTCGAGAAAGAATGTTTGGCTTCGATGGCTACCAGCGGCTCGTCGGTAATCTTGCGGCAGACGCGGGAATCACCGGGCAATTGGAAGCGTTGCTGCCGTTGCTCCAGGACGTTCTGACGAAGGCGCTGGAGGAGTTGCAAGGCGATGCGCAGAATATCCAGTATCAGGCGCAACGTCGGATTCTGGCGCGCGTCGCGTAATTATGGCGGCCGGTGCGAACTCAGCCAGCAGCGTTGCGGCACACTACCTGCGACGCTGCGTTTTTCCATGGCCGGAGTCGAACGCAAGCATGTCGCTCGGGGCCACGCCCAACGTCTCAGCTAGCACGCAGATATTGTAGAGCGCGATGTTTCTCTGGCCGCGCTCGATCCCGCCGACATACGACCGCGCCAAACCCGATTCGAGGGCGAGCTTTTCCTGCGACCAGCCTCTTGCCTTGCGCAGTTCCACCAGTCGTTTTCCGAATAGTTCCAGCGGGTCGTAATCCATCGTTGGACGTCCATGAACATCCGATCGAGGGTATGGATTTGACCTTTATGAAGCCACTCTCTATAGTGACACGCACTATGAGTGACATTTGGTATCGGTGGCCGTCGATGTGCCGCTGGAGGTCAGCAGAAAATTACAGAAGGCCAAACGGGGTGACAGGAATGATCAAGCTGGAAGTCAGCATTACGGGAGCGGGACGAGTCATCGCTGTCGCCATCGCGGCAATGGCGATGAGTGCTGGTTCTTGCCGCGCGGATGAGTTGGGACCGAGCTGCAAGCAATACCTCCAATTGAAGATGCAGTGCATGGAGGCGAGGGCGGACCGGATTGCGTCGAACGGCAACACTGAGGGTGCTCGTCAACTCCGACGTAGCATCCCGTTCGAAGTGCATCAGGCGATCTACTATCTCGCAAAGAATAAGCCAAGCAGAAACATCGAGCGGGACTGCGCGGATGACGCTTGGTACATCCAGAACGCCGACAGCGCCCAGAACTCGCGCCCCGAACGTAGTGTTCGACTTTGCAGTGTCACAACGAGTTGGCCGGAAAACTACAAGATCACGCCGGATGCCGATTCGGAGGTCGAGGTACGCATTCGTAAGATGGAGTCAGAGATCAGGGTTGTTGGTCATTAAATAAAATTAAGGCATGTATTGCGGGGATTTGTATGGGAAAAAGAAAAGCGGCGCTCAACAAATGCTTTCTAGGAATATCGGTATTGGTGGTGTCGTGGTCTAGCTTTGCTAAAACGCCGATCGACAAAACACTGGACTTTCTTGTTGGTCCCAAGCTTGGGAGCTGGCGAAGCTTCAAGTGTCGCGAAGCTGTAGATGGGAAAGTGACGGATGAACATGCCTATTACGATTTCCATGACGACGGATATTACTCCCGGTTGAACTCGCATCCCGATCCGCGTACCGGCCATCGGAACTCAGTAGAAGTGAAGGGAAAGTTTAGAGTGAAGATCGATGATGGGATGTTGAAGATACAGTTTGTGGACGAATTTATCGGTTCGGGGTTTCAAAACAATCAAAAACCTTACGACGGGATGCTGATTGGAACGGACGGTAACGACACGATGGCGTTGATGATGGACCGCCCGGTGCCCGGCAGACCGGATATCCGAGATCATCTGCGTCTTGTGTGCGTGGGAGAAAAACCGTCAGGCGGCGGGCCGCAGAGAAGTTATTGAGCGATGATAGGCAAGTGCGGCGAGGAAATCAAAATCGGGGCATGCGTCTCGCATTCCCCGTGATCAACCGGCAAGTCGTTGACTCAAAGGCGTCGCGACAGGTAACGGATAGCAGACGGGGTATCACGAATGAAGCACATCAAAATTTCTGTTCTTGCTGCTGGACTTTGCGTTGTCGTTGGAGCCAACGCTGCCACGACCATCCCCAAGCAATTTCAGGGCGATTGGGCATCCAACTGCAAACAGGCAACGACTCCGCAGAATACTGAGGCCGCCATGTCTATCGTGCGCACCGACAGGACCACCGTCTCATACGGCGAAGCGCAATGCACCTTGCTCAAGATGTCGACTATCGATGCTTCCCACATCAATGGGACGTTCGACTGCAAGGGAGACGGCGTAGGACGAAAGGAAGTGTTGAGTCTGAAGATTGACGGTGGAAAGCTACGTCTCGTCGATAGGGCGGGGAATATCTGGCAAAGCACTGATGAGCTATCCCGCTGCAATTGATCCTCAGCGTATGAATCGCAGACGGAAATTCGAAACGTTGTTCGAAAGGAAATCGTCGCCGGAGACGACGGAGCGGATCGGCGTCATGTCGGTCGATTCGCTCAACCGGCAATGGGCGCTAGTTGTCGCGGAAGACGGCTATCTGGTTGCAACGTCGAAGGATGGCAAGGCTGCATTGCTCGGTCGCATGTGCAAGCGCGACGACGGCAAGTTCTGCATCGAAGTCGTGGTGCGCGCCCAAATCGAAAGGCGCGAGCTTCATCACTACGAGTTCTGGCATGGCGATCCGATCGACGAACAACGTCACGCTCAGTGGCTTGATGAGGCGTGTGCGGCCGCTCCAGATAGATAGGCTGCGTGCGTGTCCGGGACTCGATGCCACGAATCCCGGTTTTCTACGCCTTCTATAAAAGCTGCAAAGTACCCCGAATTAAGTCGAACCGAGGCCGGGAAACCCCACGATTCACGCGGGATTGAGCAGTAGCGAGTCGATGACCTTTACGGCCTTCCGGCTCGCGTCGTTCGGGCTGAGGTGCGCGTAGCGCTGCGTCATCTTTGGATCGCTGTGACCGAGCAGCACCGACACCTCATAGAGACTGACGCCCGCTTTGACCAGCTTGCTCGCGAACGTGTGACGGAGCGTGTGCAGCGTGACGCGGCCGCCGCGTTCCTTCACGAGGAGGGGATCATTCAGACCGGCGCGCTCGATGGCTTTCTTGATCGATTTCGTGCTGTAGCCTCGTTCGTTGCCGGTGCGGTCTTCGAAGACATACCGCTGTCCGGCCCGGCGTTCTTCCCACCGACGACGAAGAATCGTTTCGAGCCGGGACGTCATGTGCAGCACATCCTCATTCCGCACCTTGCTCCGATAGAGACTGATCGTGCAGGCGTCGATGTTGATCGCCGACCATGGAATGTTCGCGACCTCCGAATAGCGGCACCCTGTATCGAGCAGGAAAACCGTGATATCGTAGTTATCCTGCATATTCCGCGTCATTTCAGATTTTTGCGGTTTAGACGCGGTTATACGCGCTCTAAGCCGTTCCGGATCGAGCTCGCGCAATAACGCCGACTCGTCGTTAGAATCCAGATATCGAAGCCTATACGAAGTCCTAAGCTCTGGAAAAACGATCTCACGACTAACTTTGAATCCGAGCTTTGCCATCTCGTTGATGGTCGCGCGAAGCAGTCCGATTTCATGCTTGATCGTCGCCGGCTTGTCACCTTCGGCCTTGCGCTTTGCGACGAGGATATCGAAGTCGCGTGTGGTCAGTTCATGCAGCAGTGTGTCGAGTGGAATACCGTAACAGGGGAGCTTGGCCTTCGTTTGAGGATGAAGCTTGTAGCCGAGGGTTTTCCGAACGATTGAGCACATGTTCGTGTGATAGGCCGTCTCACTCCGAGCCGCCACATATTGCTCCAACGCGTCCTTGATAGTAATCGGCTGCGCATCCCCGAGATACTGCTCGGCGTGGGCTCGATTGCGCATTTCGCGTTCGACCTGAGCGGCCTTTGTCTTGTTCGGCGTCCCGGTGGAACCGAAGTACTTCTTGCCCTGAATCTGGAATTGATAGTACCAGTTTTTGCTGTTGTTTCGACGGATGAGCGTCATGGTGTTGCTCCTTACGGAATGTAATTGATGAGCAACACCATCCGAGCTAAGACGGGGTATGACAACAGCTTTCGCCCACACCAGCGACGGAACATTCGAAACAAGGCCGCCGACAAGTAACCGTATATTTTTTTTGAAGTTGAAAATTTGCGCACTTGTCGGATGGCAATCGTTCGACGCCCGCGCGAAATTCGCTTCACGCACGGGGCATAACCGATCCCGTATTATTATTCCTCGACGGTGAGTTCGGCGAGATATACCCTTTCGCCGTCTGGGTTCAGCACGTATGGGGTTCCGATATATGACTGAACGGCAGGACGGGTCCGAGTCTTCAGCCTGTATTTCGCGAAGTTCATCGTGCGCTCAAGCAGGTCGGAGTCGAGCCGGTAGAAGTGGGTACGCTTGCCCCCGGCGTCGCTTTTTCCATCCGCCGAGGTGTCAAGACCGATCAGTTCAAGGAATTCCTTGAACTGGGCCACAGGCTTGTCCTCGATATCCCTGCGCAGGGACATATCGAACAGATGGGAGATTTGAGCTCGATAGTTCAAGCAGCAGTTGACGAAATCTTTCATGTTGTCCTTGTGGAACCTGCGTGATGGATCGAACGCCCGTTTCCCGTCGTAGATGCCAGACGCCATCAGTATCTCTTTCAGGATCGCTTGCCGATTGGCCGCCATATCTTTATCGAGTGCATGTGCCTTCGCGTTGCCGTATGTCCGAACGAGCGCGACAATCTCGGATTCCAGCAATTCGCACATGGCGGTGATTTGGGTGCGGTAACGTCCGCGGTTGTCCATCAGTACCAGTTCCGGAGTGATTTCCTGACCATAGAATTTCCCGATTGCGTAACGGTCCCGGCGCAGTTGCTCGTCGGAGGTCAGCATCATGGCATCGTTCAGGGCCTGATATTCTTCCTCGGTGAGTGGTTCAGCGTCACACACATCCGCTGCGCGCATTTCTTCGAGCCGCTTCCGCGCTTCCGCTGCTTGCATACCGATATTCGAGCCTGATTCCCCGGATGAGCCGTGCCCCGGTTTTGGCGGGGCAATGTGTTTGACTTCCCACCCGTTGCGTTCCTTGAGCTTGATGAAGTTGCCACGTAGATCGTTCTTCGACGCGTTTTGCATCGAAACCGCGTGGGCATAAACGTGCAACAAGGGATCGTCGTCATCGATAACCGGCATCCCGTGGCGACCATATCCCCGAATTGCTTCCGGCAGTTCATCGAGGTCAACAACTACCCGCTTGATGGCGGATGGCTCGGTTTCATATTGCAAACTGGATTCGGCGACCCATGCCTTGACGTGTTTGGGATGCCGCACGCGGCAGAGCTGCTGATCCATGTCGAAGTGCGTGTTGATCTTGTCTGAAAAGATGCCCCAGACGTAATCGATCCACTGCTCCTGATCAGGGAAGGTGATGTCGATGCCCGTGCCAAGCGAAGGGGAAGCGACCAGCACGTCGTAATCGCGGATGCGTTCAACGATGTTGTTGATGAAGTCCTTGATCTCAGGATTTTGAGAGTTTGCCGACGTGATGCACATGACGCGCAGGCCAGTCTCAACCCGGATCATCTCGGCGACGCTCTCTGAGTCAGCTTTTCCGTTATCGCCAACGTAGTGCTTACCGCCTTGACGCATCGTGTCCAACATGTCTTTGAGCAAATGATTCTTCGACTGATAGAGGTCGATGGAGCGGCCTGATGATGTGTAATTATTCACGTAGAAAAAGTAGTTATCCATAATAAATTAAAAAATTTTATGCAGTGGGTGTCCAGATGTGAAGTCAATCCAAACCTGTGACAAGACTTGTTCAGTCCTGGAGTTCGGAATCGCGTTCTTCCCTCCGGTAGTCCTTGATGCCCATGCCGTCACGGCAGCACTTGATTGCCTCGAACGACAGGCGGCCGAGATCCGCATCACAGACAATGACGGTAGTGGCCTCACGCACGTAAAAGCTCAGTGTGTGAAATACCGATTCGCGTTTGCCATCCAGCGTGGAGGACAGGAAGTGCGAAAAGAGTTGTTCAGACTCGTCGATGATGACGTGATCAAAAGAATGAACACCCGGTTTCAGCCGCCTGCGCAGGCTGTCCAGACAGACGGCATAGGCCATATACCGATCGTTTCCGAGTTCCCGGTCGTACTTGTCCAGATAGCAGAACATGCCAAGACCGTGCGCGCTGGCCGACGCGAGGCTGATCCTGTGAGAGACGAGCAAGACGGATTCGCCGACGTCGATGCAGTGTTGGACGAACGGGCGCAGGAGCTTAGTTTTCCCGCTGCCTTTCGGGCTTTTGATGAAATTTACGCCCGAACGGAATGGGATCAACTCAGGCGAAAGATACTGGACATTCAGTTCCTTGACGACGACGTTATGCGCGGCGTCCGACAGCTCTCCCGCGACGAGCGCCCGGTCGAATTGCTCGAAGTCGTGATTCTTGAGGTCACTGCGGCGCATGGTCTCCTGCCAGAACGTCTGCTGGCATTTGCTGCAATGGACGCCCCGAATACCCTGAGACGACATCGTTACGAAAGCGCTTGGGTTCCGGTCGGAGTGGTGCGGGCAATGCACGGGGGTTCCGCTCGCGAGCGTGGAGAGGGCAACCTGTTTTCCGCCACGAATGCGCAGCAATTGATCTTCGGTGACGTGCAGAGACGAGCGGACGAAGTTGTTCGCGTTTTGATTGCCGCCATCTTGTTTGTCATCACCTCCTTGGGTCGCGCCGAGTTCCTTGAGGTGTTCGATCTGTTCGACGGTCAAGGTTTTGTCGATGATGTACGGCTCGCACCCTTCGTTACCGTAATACATGCGGCAAGGATCGATGCAGGACTCATCTGCCCCGAACATGCGTACGAGGCCGCGAACGACTGTGCGCATTTCGTCCGCGTCGATGATCGTGTACGGACTGCGGAACATAGCGCGAAGACGCGGCCGCTTGGGTGTGGAACTGTAGGTTTCGTAGATCAGGAACCCGTGGTCTGCCACAAGTTCATGCGCTCGCAGCGAATCGAAGGTCCAACCTTCATCTAGATCTACACCGAGAACGTCGGTGCAGACGAAGTTCGCGGCCTTACGACGGTCCACGTGTTGTGCGCACCAAGCGTACCCCTGAGCGATGGCAGACGTGATTTCATTCGGCGTGAGGGTAACGTTCTCGAATTGTGTCGCGAGAAGTTTGAAATCATCCGTGCCGGGGCGAGCTTTGTTCTTAACCTTCCTGTTGATGGCGATCTTGATCGCATCCAGCGGCTGCGGTGTTGCCGGATCGAGAATATCTTCGGCAGTCTCTCTTTCAACTGAGACATTGCCCGTATCAGCGATGTTCGAGGAGATATCTTCCATCGTAAGTTCTGAATTTTTCATATTCGATTCTCGAATAATAATTAAGTAATGCGAATTAAATGGTCGGGAGCGTTTTTTTGATAAAGACTGTCTCCCGACTCAGTTCAGCTAGTGTAGTTCGTGATCGGAGAGATAGATATCACGAGGATGTGACCGGCTGGTCTTGCCCTTGAGGTGCAATGTAGTAGATGTGCTTGCAACTCGGGCAGAGAACGCCCTCGGCGGGACCGCCCACGTAGCCGACGGCGCTGCCGACGCCATGACGCTTGCGGTGTTTGGGACACAGCACCAGAGCACCGGCCGCGATCATAGAGAGCGGATACGGAGCACCGTCGGCAATACCGTTTTTGTCGAGCGGCCAAATGGGATGTTCAGGGTCGAGCGTGTATGAAACGCTATATTCCGAGACAGGAATCGGAGGTTTGCGCTTGTACTGTTTGCGCGGACGAGGCTGACCATCGATGTGCTTGGCATCGGCGGAGGAGACGGATGAGATTTGATCCGGGCCTGAGAGTTGGGCCGGGTCGGCAGCGTGGAGAGTGGTGTGTTCTTGCATATTGATCCTTTAATAACAAATTAAAAAAATGAATTTGCTATACGGATCAACAGATAGCCTCTGCCTTTCCTGTATAGCGATAGTTCAAACAATCAAAACATCGAAGGTTTGAACCAAGGTTATACAGGTCGGCAACTGATCGAAATCAGCTAGTCGCGGCTACTAGCGACATCTACCTTGCAATCGGTAGTTTGCTCGACCCCAATAATCCGCGTGTGCGGAATCGGAGCTTGCGTCCTTGGTACGTTGAGGCGTTGGGCTTCAACGGGACGAATCATTCCATAAGTCACGATCAAGTGTCAAACCGGGGTCCTGAGCCATTGACGTGCCAAAACAACAACAAAAACTGTTCGTGTTCGACTTTTTTTCCGATAGGTTCTTTGCGACAAGTGACAACTGTTGAGATTGTTTTTTGAAGATTGAAAAGAGCGGACTTGTCGGATCGAACTCGAGGATGGTCCTACGGCAGAATCTTAGAAAGCTGATGATCTGATTCGGAAATCCCAGGTAGATCAAGGGGATAGGAGAGATGCGGACGAGGGTGACGTGAAAACTGTCACTGTTCCTCGTGGGATTTCATGCTGGAAGCAGTCGTGTCGGTCGTGATTGCTATCGCCGTTGCCCCGAAGGTCGATCTGCTGGACCCTGGACGCACTTTCAACGAAAGGAGTGCGATCATGGTCGATCAGAAGCAAGGTGCGACGAGCAAGGACGAGAAAGCGGGCAAGCCTGTTGCCAACGATTCGAAGGCGGGTGCGGTGGTGTCGGCTGCAAATGCAGCAGGGAACGATACCGCAGCGAAAGCGGCACCGGCTACTCCGACGAAGATGGAGTTGGCGACGGAAATCTACAAGCGGATGCGGATCGTCAAGGACGTGACCCGAAAAGACATCATCGAGAAGTTCATCGCTGAGGTAAAGCTGACGAAGGCCGGCGCGAGCACCTACTACCAACTAATCAAGGACAAGCACGAGCCGATGGGCAAGAAGTAGATTTTGATGCCTGTTGCGGTGGAGGCAGACATTCGAATTTATCTGTCTCCCTCAATTGCCCCAAAGACTCGCTATGTACGCCAGCTCAGCATTGATCATTCGCTGAGTTGTTGCCGAACTCGCGCCGTAGGTGAATGCCTTCGCTTTCCTGATGTCTAGCACTGTCATCACATCGGTTGGTGCTGCCAGTTTTCGGAGCTCAGTTTCCATGAGATAAGTTATCAGGTCGGCGCGCGGTTTCGTCAGTGCATCGGCCTTGAAATACAGTTTGATGACATGACGGATGCTGTCAACCGACATGCCGAGCTCTGGATTGATATTGATTTGAATGCCGGCATGCTCATAGCTCGCTCTTGGCGGCGAGAACCAAACAAGGCTTTTCTTTCCCCACCACTTTCTGTAGCCTTCGAGTAGCGCAGGGTAGTTCTTAATTTTCTTAGGATCACTCAGCTTGTCGAGGATGCGATCCAATTCGCTTTTCGGTTTGCTGCTCTGGTGAAGGTGAATGATTCCCTCACGCAACGTACGATAAAAATCGAGTGCTGGCTCATAGTCGGGGCGTTCCTTGACGCTCGCGACCTTGGTTGCTTTTGGCGTTCCAGACTTCGAGACGATGTCCACGAAATCGGTAAGTGAAATGACGGCCATCTGCTTTCGCCCTTATGAGAGCCGTAGACCCCTATTTGCCTTTCGGCCCGCGCTTGTGCGGTTCGGGATCGTTCTTCTCGTCGGCAAGGATTCGGGCTGCCATGCTCTTCACGGTTTTCTTGCTGGCAGTACCGGTTTTCAGGGCGCGAGCGGCGTTGCTTGCGAGATTCTTTGTCGGTTTTTGCTTTTCTGCCACCGCAGCCTCCGCGCACTTAACAATGGTCGTACAAAGATAGTCGGGCATATCGTCACATTCAAGTAATAAGTGCGTGAGCGAGTCGCGGGTGGGGAGTTGTTACCGATTGACTCATCAGGCAAAATACACCGGTTCGGTAGCGCCCACGGGCATCTCTGCGGGTTGCGCTGCACGTTACCAATCGGCCCTTTGGCGCCCATGCGAGCGATCGCGTGTGCGTGACCGGCGGGATCAGGGGCGGGTCCGAATCGCAAGATGCGGTCCGCAACGAGGATGCCGAAGGGGCGACCGGGTCGCTTTCTGTCCCTAGAACTGTTGGGAAGGCGATTAACAAACGTGTGGGGCATCCCCCAGGCAGGGAGGCGGGCGCGCCGGCAACGTCGCGGCGCATGTCTTCGAAGCATCGCCCTCGTTGCGCCGGCCGGAAGCTGGTCTGCGCGGCCGTGGCCGCCATCGCTTGCATCACCGGGATCAAAACCAGCGTAATGGAGGTGGGAATGAGAAGCATTTGCATCGACGCGGCCGCTTCGGTCGAAGTGCTGCGCCCACGGGCATCTCTGCGGGTTGCGCTGCACGTTACCAATCGGCAACCTGCGCCCATGCGAGCGATCGCGTGTGCGTGACCGGCGGAATCAGGGGCGGGTCCGAATCGCAAGATGCGGTCCGCAACGAGGATGCCGAAGGGGCTTTCAGCCGCTGGTCTAGGGAGGATGTTCAACGCCAGCGAAGCACCTGAGATATGGCTAGAAACGCATACCATACTGCCCTGCCACTTGATGCCCTACGCGCGGCGTGGGGCATTCTATTTAAGAAATCTTCACCTCGATCCCGCAATACTACGGGCGTCGATGACATCTCCATCAACGACTTTCGTGCTGACGAAAAGGCTCGTCTCAATCGATTGGCTCGCGATTTGCACCGCAAAGCGTTCCAGTTTTCCGATCTTCGACCACACCTCATTCCGAAGTCTTCAGGAAAGGATCGGTTGATCTGCGTTCCGACGGTCCAAGATCGCATTGTGCAGAGAGCGCTTTTGAATTTTCTTTCGGATCGCTACGCGGATCGGCTTGCTAACAAGATCAGCTATGGCTTCGTGAAGGATCGTGGGGTGAAGAAGGCTGTTCACGACGCTTGTGAGATTCGAGCGAAGTATGGATGGGTCTACAAGACAGATATCGCGTCTTTTTTTGATTCCATTGATCGGTTGCATCTTGAGCGAGCGCTGAAGGCTGTCATCCGTGAGCGCTCCCTCCATCCGCTGCTGGTGCAGGCAATTGGTTGCGAGATTTCCGCGACGAAGGGGAGCGTTGCGAAGAGGATCAATCGACTCGGCATCAAAGCCGGGCGAGGCGTGCGACAGGGAATGCCGCTATCCCCATTCTTTTCCAATATCATGCTGGCCGGTTTTGATCGCGTGATTGAGCAGCAGAGTCTTCGTGCGGTCAGGTATGCGGACGACCTGATTTTCTTTGCCTCGTCTCGTGGTGAGTGTGAGGATGTGGCTGAATTCTGCGCGCGCCATCTCGCCCCGATTGGGTTGATGGTGCCACCGGTTGAGCCCGGCTCGAAGTCAGTGATATACGAACCCGAGCAGGCTGCCGAATTTCTTGGTGTGAGCTTGGTTCGCCACCAGTCCAGCTACCGGCTTGAGTTGACGCAGGAACAAATCGATGTCATTCGTGATGACCTGCTTAAGCTCGGCTCAGTCCAGGAACTCGTGGCGCGACGGATAGCTCTGCCAAAACTGGGTAACGTACTCATGTTGAGGCGAAACGGGTATTTGGCAGCCTATGACATGTGTCACAACGTAGAAGATCTGGGTCGCGAGTTGGGGAAGCTGGAGCAGCGGGTACTTCGAAGAATCTATAGCGAAGGCCTCGGGATCGATCTCGCCAAGTTGTCGCCTGTGGCCCGCAACTTCTTGGGATTGAATTGACGTAGTTCGTTGAAGAGTATGGCAATAAGTATTCGATCTTGAGGTGAACAGTGGCTGCTGCATGTGAAAATGGCAGCACGTTCGTCTTCATTGGAAATCAAATCACTGGACCTGATGATGGCAGAGAGCATTCCTCCCAGAGTATTCATTTCCTATTCTTGGGACAGCGAGGACCACAAGGCTTGGGTCCGCGCCTTGGCCGAGCGTCTCACAAAAAATGGTGTTCACGCGAGATTGGATCAATGGCATATTGTTCCAGGACAAAGCCTCACTCAGTTTATGGAGGCGGAAGTTTCTGGATGCGATTTCACCCTCGTAGTCTGCACCAAGGAGTACGCGCGGAAATCTCTGGCGCGAGTTGGCGGTGTGGGCTATGAACAGCAAATCATTACTGGAAATATTGTCTCGGGGAAGGCTAGGGAGCACTTTATTCCAATCGTTCGTGATGGCGATTTCGCTGCGGGTCCTGAGTGCTCGATACCTGCTGCATTCCACGGAACTTACGCCATTGATATGCGCTCCGACGCTAATTCGGATTTTTCAATGGAGTCGCTGCTAAGAGCGATTTTCAAAGCGCCGATGTATTGTCCGCCTGACCTTGGCGAACCTCCGATCTTCGCAGTTGATCAAGAACCGATCACAATTGAGCAAGAACAACAAGAAGGTGAGGAAATCCATCTTGCTGAACTCGATATAGATGGTTGGCGCCTGCGAAGTGGCGTTGCTAGTCACCGCCGATGGCCCGAAACGTTTGAGATTCCGGATGAGCAAGAGCGTCGTGGACTCGTAAGTGGCGACATCGTCAAGCTTATGTTCGATATACAGGTGCCAGACGATCCCGAACTCGGTGATTGCTCTAGCGAGCGGATGTGGGTCATCGTACACGAGCGATCTGGTCCCTACTATATTGGAGAACTAAACAATATTCCCGCTTGCGCCGACGAGCAGGAGCACCTGGCGGTTGGCGATCGAGTCGTGTTTTTGCCGGAACATGTCATCTCGATCTATTCGCGTGGTGGCGCAGAGGTGACAGTCGATGACGAAGATCAGGCTTAATGGTTTTTAGAATCGAGTTCTTAACCGTAATTTCCTCCCTGCTCGAAACGCTCGTAGCCGAGAGTGCGTCTCGAATTGCAAGGGGGAATGAAACGGTCTTCGTGCTTTAAAGGGCGAGGCTATATCGTCAGCTTCTTGATGTCGGTGCTGGCATGAAAACTGGCATCGCTGTGAACCCCGCATGAACGGTGGCTTTTCGCGAAGCTGGGAGAAATTGCGACGTGAGAACGCGCGTGATTAGTGGTTTTGATTAACGCGCTGGGGCTTGGGAAGCTGAGGTAATGGCCATTATACGACGCCCGCAGAACGCGCAATTCTACAGGGGTTCGGGTGGGGATGGCAAGCGGGAGGTTTCGGGCGGTGGCGTGAAAAGTGGATCCACGCTCAACGTTCTCGCTGGCGTCACGTTTTGTCATCGGCCCATCTCATCTCTGAGGGCGATTCAATCCGAACGCGCGTCAATGTTCCGCTGAAGTCGACGTTGCGTCGTCCTAGCGTGCTGGACTCGCGGTGCCTGGCTGCTTCGGGCTACTGGGTGTCGGGAACGAGTCCAGCGGTGTGCAGCTTCTTCACAACCTTATACGGGTTCCCCGCCATCAAGACGCTCGATGACTACGACTACAGTTTCGCCGTCGGGGCGCCGCGCAAGACGATTGCAATGACGAAATACCAGCATCTGAGCGCCGAAGAGCGCGCGGCGATCATGATCGAGAGGGCCAGAAACACGAGCGTCAGGGCGATTGCAAGGCTGCTTGGTCGCAGCGCGTCGACGATCACGCGAGAGCTGGCACGCAATCGTACCCGATCACGCAACTGCACGAGCGCTCATGCTGGCCGAGCGTGAGCGATCGGCCAAGATCAGGCAGGAAGGTTACGCGCGGAGAGCGATATCCGATGCTGGCAAACAATTGACGGACGAACAGGTTCCATGATGTTGAATATTTTGACCATGACCCCCGAGCAGGAACAGGATGCGCGAGCAAAGGCGTTTTATCTGCTCAAGAAGTGGACGAGTTTCACGTTCCTGGAATACGCCGTTGGACTATATCGGGACTTTCTCGGCGCGTACGCCAAACAACTGGACACACCGAGCCCGAATCAGGTGGAGCTCGAGGAAGCCTACGTACATGATTTCCTGGGGGCACTGGTGCAAATGGATCTGGGTATCGATGCATTGCGCCGAGGTCTCGACAAACGAGCAGCATACGACGCGCTGGTTATAGGAAGCCAGCAAGGTGGCGACCTGTTGTTTGGACGGAGTGCGCTTGAAATCGGTCGTAAATACGATCCGTTTTTTCATTCACTGGGACTGAAGGACGCCAACTTTTCGGACCCGGTGTATGCCACTGGCTTCGCGGAGGGGGTGTGGATCGAGAGATTGATTTGCTACGCGCTCAAGTGCTCGGTCGGATTCGGTTATATCGGGATGCTTGCATACGGAACACGTGAGGATGGCGGAACCCGCGTTTTTGAGCACTGGACCTATGAATCCATGTTCGAAAATGCGCCCCTTCCTGCATGGCGGTATTGGCCACCCGGTCGCACCTATCCCGCATCGCTTCCTCCCTGTCCGCCGAAGAACGAATCCGCAAGCGGCGAGGTTTGCAGCGATCAGGAGATTCCTGTCGAAGGTATCTGGGAGCCATGGTTTCCGTCCGGCAAGGTGGGCTGTCCGAGCTACTTCCTCAAAGGCAGTGTTGCCCACAAGTACCTGTTGGAAGGGTCCAACGACGAACATGCGGTGCGCTGGCGGCTGCTGTGGGAAGACAAGCGATACCGGGACGGCAGCATTCCGGCGGAGGAGGAAACTTACCTCCCCAAGCCCGTCGCGCAACCGAGGCTACGGGTGCTGCCCGGAGAGCCTTGTCAGCGCACTGGCTACTGGCAAAGCCCGGCTGTGAAAGATCCGGTTCATGTCGAGGCCGGAGCGCCTATGCCGGGGCCGCAGCGCACAGCGTGGGGCATGGTCATTTGGCATTATGGAGATCCTCAGCCGGATAATTGAATAGCTGCTGAGGCGGAGTGCCCCGCCCGCAAGCCCGTGTCGAAAATAGACGAGTCGGTGTCGGACGCATACAAGCCACGACAGTGCTTTCGAACTAACGTGACAGGCCTCACTTACACGATCGTTAGTCTGGAGCCGACATGTCCGATTTCATCACCGTTCTGCGCAAAACCTGCCCGACCCCGGTCCTCGATGCGACCAAGTGGAAGCGCATCGGCGGCGATCCGCACACCGTGAACCTGAATGCCTACGTCTCGAAGGACGGCAGCAAGATCATGGGCACCTGGATCTGCACGCCGGGCAAGTTCGAAGTGAACTACGAGAAATGGGAGTACTGCCACTTCCTCGACGGCTACTGCATCATCACGCCGGAAGGCGAGGAGCCGGTGCACCTGAAAGCCGGCGACGTGTTCGTGATCGAACCCGGCATGAAAGGGACGTGGGAAGTGGTGGAAACGGTGCGCAAGTACTTCGTGTTCGCCTGAGCGAGTTGATCGGTTCGGCCTGCGCAAAGGCGCCGGTCGTTCCGACGCATTGAGCCGCACCCTTCAGCCGATACCATCGAACAGGAATTGCTGCCGGGATGACCCGCGAGGGATTCCGGCTCGATAGAACTCGTTCCGGTTCGGAAACAACGCGCCGAGCGTGGTCGCATGCTCGGCCGGTTCCGCTATCCCGCCGATCGCGCCCGCGATCGACAGCATCGTGACTGGCGTTGCTTCAGGCCTGTCGTCAAACCCGTATGACGACCATTCGTGTCGTCCTCTCCCCTGTTTCCGGTGTCTGGTTTGCTGTTCAACGATCTGCGCGTTGCAGGCAGCGATCGCGTCCGTACGTCATACGGTGCGGCACGATCTGGACGCTGTCGATCGGGTCGCATGACGGTCGCGAGCCTGCAGGACATCGCGCGAGCACCTATGATGCAGCGATCCGCCAGTCGCGCCGGCCGCCATGCGGGCAGCACCTGCGAACATCGACCGTTTTCCCGGAATCCCGACCATGCGCATCACCGCGATCCACGAACAAGCGATTCCCGTGTCACGCTATGGCGATCGGGCGATCCCGCCCGGCGGCCTGACGACGAGCATCGTCACGGTCGTCACCGACGTCGTGCGCGACGGCCGCCCCGTGACGGGTTACGGCTACGCATCGGTCGGCCGTTTCGCTCAGGGCGGCCTGATCCGCGAACGGTTCGCACCGCGCCTGCTGGCCGCCGCCGACACGCTTGCGGACGAAGCCGGCACGAACCTCGATCCGTTCCGCGCGTGGCGCGCGATGATGGCCGGCGAGAAGCCCGGCGGACACGGCGAACGATGCGTCGCAGTCGGCACGCTCGACATGGCGATCTGGGACGCAGCCGCGAAGATCGCCGGCCTGCCGCTTCATCGCTTTCTCGCCGACCGGCTTGACCGCACGGCGGCACCACGCGTGCGCGTCTATGCAGGCGGCGGCTACCGCTATCCGCATGACGATCTCGCGCGTCTGTCGGACGAGATGCGCCGCATCGCCGATCTCGGCTACACGCACGCGAAGATCAAGATCGGCGGCGCGGATCTCGATCAGGACCGCAGGCGCATCGAAGCTGCCGCCATGCAATTGGCGGACAGTTCGCATCTCGCGGTCGATGCGATGAACACGTACGACGCGACGACCGTCGACGCCGCCGCCGCGATGCTCGTGCCATTCGATCTCTGGTGGTTCGAGGACATCTGCGACCCGCTCGACCTGCCGTTGCAGGCGGATTTCGCCACGCGCTACGCACCGCCGATCGCGGCCGGCGAAGCGTTGTTCTCGCTCGCGGAAGCGAAGCTGCTCGACCGCTATGGCGGCCTGCGTCCCGAGCGCGACGTGCTGGTGTTCGATCCGGTGCATTGCTACGGGCTGCCGGGCTATCTGCAGATCGTCGAGCACTTCGCATCGCGCGGCTGGCGGCGCGACGCGTTCTGGCCGCATGGCGGCCATCTGTTCTCGCTGCACGTCGTCGCGGCGCTCGGGCTCGGCGGCGCGGAAGTCAGTCCGTTCGCGTTCCATCCGTTCAGCGGGCTCGCCGATGGCGAAACCGTCGACGCGGGATACGCACGCGTGCCGCAGGCACCGGGTATCGGCTTCGAGATGCATGCCGGTGCGCGCGACGTGTTTCGCACGCTAACGAGCCGCTGACGCGTGAAGCGTGTCGATCGCGAAACGCACCGCGAAGCCGAGCATCATCACCGCGACGAAGCAATCGAGCACGCGCCACGCGAGCGTGCGGGCGAACCACGCACGGCACGCGCGTGCGCCATACGCGAGCATCAGGAACCAGACGAGCGAAGCGGTCATCGCGCCGATCGCGAACGGTGCGCGCGCGGTGGGCGTATGGCTCACGATCACGGTGCCGAGCAGCAGCACGGTATCGATCCACGCGTACGGATTGAGCAGCGAGACGGCGGCGGTCGCGAGCACCGTGCGCGAGCGCGTGGGCTCACTACCCGCGTGGGGGCCATCGATGTGCCCGGGCTGTCGCCGCCGGATCGCCGAGCGCAGCGCGAACAGGCCATAGCCGGCAAGATACGCGATGCCGGCCCACAGCGCGGCCGATACCACGCCGGGATGCCGCGACAGCAATGACGACAACCCGCGCGCGCCGAGCGCGATCAGCAGCGCGTCGCTGCCTGCACAGACGAGGGCGATGGAAAGCAGATGGGGGCTCGAGATCGAGCGCTTGATGACGAACGCGTCCTTGGGGCCGACCGACGTGAACAGGCCGGCGCCAAGCAGCAGGCCTTCGATGAAGGCAGAGGTGTCGAGCACGAGCGGGCCGACAACCTCTTAAGCTGAACCGGTGATGGTTACGATGGAAGCAACGTCAAGGGGCGCCGGGGGACGTTGTCAATGCCCTCCGGACGCGTGCGCACCGATCACCGAGCAGCGCCGCGGTCACGCACGGTCGGCCTGCCCGGCCGCCCATTCGGGCCGCTGCCCGAGCGTGTCGAACAGCCGGACGATCTCGGCTTTCACCTTCTGCACCGCGTTGCTGACGAGCGCCGTATCGTGCCAGCACAGCGACAGGTCGCGCGCGAACAGCCGGTGCGCGACCGTCGACAGCTTGAGCTTGCGCTCCTCGATCTCGACGTGCGCGGCCGTCCACGGCAGGATCGTCACGCCGAGCTGCGCCATCACGGCCGCGAACAGCAGCCCGGTCGAGCTCGCCTCGAAGCTGATCTCGTACGACAGTCCGGCCTCGCGCATCGCCCAGTCGACGCGGTTGCGGATCGTGTTCGGCGCGCTCGGCAGCACGAGCGGCATCCGCGCGATCGCGTCGAGCGGCACGGGATCGTCCGGCACCTCGAACCCGGGCCACGTGATCAGGTACAGCGTTTCCGTCAGCAGCCGGTGGATCGCGATGCCGCGCGTGTCGACCGCATCGACGACGATCGCGAGATCGAGCCGCGCACGTTCGAGCAGCGTGTCGAGATCGGCGCTCGGCGCCTCGATCAGCTCCAGCATGATGCCGGGAAAGCGGTCGCGCACCGCGCGGGCGAGCGGAATGGCCAGCACGCGCGCGGTGCTCGATGGCATCCCGACCGTCACGCGGCCCTGCGGTGTATCGGCGTCGCGGCGCAGCAGCTCGCGCGTGCCGTCGGCCTGGCGCAGCAGTTCGAGCGCGTGCCGGTACAGCGTGCGGCCGGCGGCGGTCGGCGCGACGCCGCGCACGCTCCGTTCGAGCAACTGCATCCCGAGATCCTGTTCGAGATTACGCATCTGCTGGCTCACTGCCGGCTGCGCGACATGCAGCGCCTCGCTCGCATGCGTGACGTTGCCGCATTCGACGACCTTCACGAAATAGCGCAACTGTCTCAAGTCCATCGCCGCCGTCTCCCGATTCGAGCCATAAGCCAATCCGATCGAGCAAGATGAATATCATATTTTTCCCCGATCGATGAGGTTTCTATACTCGTCTCACAAAAGAGCCAGCCTGCCGGCCATCCCGGACCGGACGCGGCCAAAGCGCCGGCCCCGCCGGCAAGGAGACGAAGATGTTCAAGGCGATCGACGCGCCGGTGGCCGGCGCGAAGCCGCGGCGCACGCCGCTCACGCGCGAGCAGGTCAAGGGCTTCTGGGCCGTGTATGCGGGCTGGGTGCTCGACGGCGTGGATTCGGTGATCTACGCGCTCGTGCTGATTCCCGCGCTGACCGAACTGCTGCCGGCCTCCGGCATCGCGGCGACGCCCGCGAATCTCGGGATGTACGGCTCGATCCTGTTCGCGCTGTTCCTGATCGGCTGGGGGCTGTCGTTCATCTGGGGGCCGCTCGCCGACCGCTTCGGTCGCGTCCGCACGCTCGCCGCGAGCATCCTGATCTACTCGGTGTTCACCGGCGCGGCCGCGTTCGTGCACGACGTGTGGGCGCTGGCCGCGTGCCGGCTGATCGCCGGGATCGGCGTCGGCGGCGAATGGGCGCTCGCGGGCACCTACGTCGCCGAAAGCTGGCCGGAAGACCGCCGCAAGATGGGCGCCGGCTACCTGCAGACGGGCTACTACTTCGGCTTCTTCATCGCGGCGTGCCTGAACTACACGATCGGCGCGACCTACGGCTGGCGCGCGATGTTCCTGTGCGGCCTCGCGCCCGCGCTGCTCGCGGTGTTCACCGTGATGCGCGTGAAGGAGCCCGGCCAGTGGCGCCGGCATGACGCACGCGACGGCGACGTGGCCGACGCGCGCCGCGCGCATCCGCTGCGCGAGATCTTCGCGCCGGCCTTCCTGCGCCGTACGCTGACGAGCGCGAGCCTCGTCGGCGTCGCGATCGTCGGGCTGTGGGCCGGCTCCGTCTACGAGGCGAGCGCGGTCAGCGCGCTGGCGGCGCGCGCGGGCATCGACCACATCGGTGCGATGCGGCTCGCGTCGATCGGCGCGGCGATCCTGTCGTGCGCGACGATCGCCGGCTGTCTCGTTGCGCCGTGGCTCTCCGAACGGCTCGGCCGGCGCGCGGCGCTCGGCGTGTATTTCGCGGGCATGGCCGGTTCGATCGTGTTTGCGTTCGGCTGGGCGTTCTACCAGCCGAACGGGCTCGCGGCGTTCATGGTGTCGCTCGCGTTCCTCGGTTTCTTCGGCGGCAATTTCGCGATCTTCTCGCTGTGGTTGCCCGAGCAGTACCCAACGCGCGTGCGTGCCACCGCGTTCGCGTTCAACGCGTCGGTCGGCCGCTTCATCGGTGCGGGCGTGAACTTTCTGCTCGGCGCCGCGATTCACGGTTACGGATCGCTCGGCGTGCCGGTTGCATGGACTGCGGCCGCGTTCGGGCTCGGCATCCTGATCCTGCCGTTCGCGGTCGAAACCCGCCACCAGACGCTGCCCGAATGAGCGGCACGCCGCGATCGTTCGGAAACCAGCTACACCCAGTCATCAATATCAGGAGTCCGGAATGCAGGCATTACAAGGAATCAGGGTCGTCGATCTGAGCCGCGCGCTGTCGGGGCCGTTCTGCTCGATGGTGCTCGCCGATCTCGGCGCCGACGTGATCAAGGTCGAGTCGGGGCCGCACGGCGACATGAGCCGTGCATGGGGGCCGTTCGATCGCGGCGTGAGCACGTACTACCTGTCCTGCAACCGCAACAAGCGCGGCATCTGCGTGGATTTCCGGCAGCCGGCCGGCCTTGACGTCGTGCGGCGGCTGATCGCGCAGGCCGACGTCGTGATCGAGAATTTCAAGGCCGGCACGATGGACGCGATGGGGCTCGGCTACGCCGCGCTGAGTGCGCGCGATCCGCGGCTCGTGATGGGCAGCGTCACCGCGTTCGGCCCGCGCGGCCCGTTGCGCGACTGGCCGGGCTTCGACCAGATCGCGCAGGGTTATGCGGGGCTGATGAGCCTCACCGGATTTCCCGACGGCGAGCCGACCCGCACGGGTACCGCGATCGGCGATCTCAGCTCGGGGATGTGGGTCGCAACCGGCGTGATGGCTGCGCTGTTCGAGCGCGAGCGCACGGGGCGCGGGCAGCATGTCGGCACGTCGCTGCTCGAAAGCCTCGTCTCGTTGCTGAGCGTGCACGGGCAACGCTACCTGAGCCTCGGCGACGTGCCGCGCCGCACCGGCAACGCGCATGCGGTGATTGCGCCGTACGGCGTGTTCGAGACGGCCGACGGGCCGCTCAACCTCGCGCCGATCACGACCGACATGTGGCTGCGGCTGTGCCAGTTGCTGGACCTGCCCGAACTGCCGAACGATCCGCGCTTCGCGACCAACGACGCGCGCGTCGCGCACCGCGACGCGCTGAAAGCGCTGCTCGAAAGCCGGCTGCGCACGCGCGGCAAGCGCGAATGGACGCAGCGTTTCGTCGACGCCGGGCTGCCGGCCGGGCCGATCAACACGCTCGAAGAAGTGTTCGACGATCCGCAGCTCGCGCATTGCGGGCTGGTCGAGCCGGTCGCGCATCCGACGCTCGGCACGCTGCGCCAGGTCGTCACGCCGCTCGGCGGGATGGGCGACGAGGTGCCGGCGTCGCGCACGCGTCATGCGCCGCCGCTGCTCGGCGAGCATACGGTCGACGTGCTGCGCGAAGCGGGCTACGGCGACGACGCGATCGATGCGCTGCTGGCCGGGCGCGCGATCTTCCAGGCGGAAGCGGTGGCGGAGGCCGTGCAATGAGCGACACGACGAAACACGAAGGGGCGTCGAACGTGACGGTCGACATGCTCGGCGAGCGGATCGCACGCGTGCGGTTCGCGAATCCGGCGAGACGGCATGCGCTCGACGCGCCGTTGCTCGATGCGCTCGTCGCGCGTCTCGATGCGCTGGCCGAACACCGTCCTCCACCCGTCGTGATCCTGTCGAACGACGGCAGCGGCGATGTGTGGAGCGCGGGGCACGACCTGCGCGAACTGGCCGACGATCGCGATCCGCTCGCGTACGACAAGCCGCTCGAACGGGCGCTGCGGCGCGTGCGGACCTATCCGGGAGCAGTGATCGCGGCGGTGTCGGGTTCGGCGTGGGGCGGGGCGGTCGATCTCGTGATGAGCTGCGACCTGGTGGTCGCGGCGCGCGACGCGCGTTTCGCGATGACGCCCGCGAACATCGGCCTGCCGTATTCGACGAGCGGCCTGCTGCGCTTCTACGACAACCTGCCGATCCACGTGCTGAAGGAGATGTTCTTCTGCGCGCAGCCGCTCGATGCGGAGCGCGCCGCGCATCACGGGCTCGTGAACCGGCTGGCAGAAGTAGGCGGTGTCGACGATGCGGCGCTCGACGTCGCGCGCACGATCGCCGCGAAGGCGCCGCTCGCGGTGCACGCGGTGAAGGAACAGTTGCGCGTGCTGCAGGACGCGCGGCCGTTGCCGGCCGACGCGTTTGAACGGATTGCCGAGCTGCGCCGGCACGCATGCGAAGGCGCGGACTTCGACGAAGGGCTGCGCGCGTTTGCGGAACGACGCGCGCCGGTGTTTCGCGGCGTCTAGGCGATGGGTTGCGCGAGCCGGGCGCCCAAGCGGCGAAAAGCGCGCTGGCGGGCTTGCGTCGTTGCGCGGGTATCGGATGCTCTGTTCGCCGCCGCCTTCGCGGGCGTGTCGCTGCGTCTCACATGCCGAGCGCGTGCACGCCGACGAGCAGCAGCGCGCCGATCGCGATCAGCAGCAGCGCGTGAATGCGCGTATACATCACGCACAGCGTCGCCGCGACCGCGATCGCGCGCGCGGCCCAGCCGCCGTCGAGCGCCTGCAGCAGCACCCACACCGACGCGAGGATCGTGCCGGCCGCGACCGGGCGCAGGCCGGCTTCGAGCGCGATCTGCCAGCGCGCGCCCTGATGCCGCCGCCAGAGATGCGCGACGCCGTAGATCAGGAACGCAGTCGGGCCGAACAGCGCGAGCGTCGCGATCACCGCGCCCCAGAAGCCGGCCACCTGCCAGCCGATCAATGTTGCGAGCAGCGAGCCGGGGCCCGGCGCCATCCGCGCGATCGCGAAATCGTTCACGAATTGCGTGGCGGTCATCCAGTGATGCACGTCGACCACCTGCCGCTGGATGTCGGCGATGATCGCCTGTCCGCCGCCGATCGTCGCGATCGACAGCGGCGCGAACACGCCGAACAGCGCGGCGTAGCGTTGCGATGCGGTCATGGCGAGTCGCTCCCGGCTGGCGTCGCTGCCGCGCGGCGGTATTCGAGCGCGACGCTCAGCGTGCCGCCGACCAGCACGGTCCATACAAGCGGCCAGTGCAGCACCGCAACCGACACGAAGGTGAGCGCCGTCACCGCGAACGGCAGCGCGCGGCGCGGCAGCCGGCGCACGGCGGTGATCGCCATCGAGATCGATAGCCCGATCGCCGCGGCCGCCGCGCCGGCGAGCGCGACATGCGTGAGCGGAAAACGCGTGAGGGTAGAGAAGCCGATGCCGAACAGCACGATCAGCACGGCCGGCGGTGCGATGATGCCGGTGAAGCCGGCCACGGCGCCGCGCCAACCGGCGAGCCGGTAGCCGATCCAGATCGCGAGGTTCTTCACGTTGACGCCCGGCAGCGCCTGCGACAGCGCGAGGCCGTTGAGGAACGCCTCCTCGTCGAGCCAGCGCCGCTCATACACGAAGTCGCGCATCATCCGGCCGCTGAGCCCGCCGCCGAAGCTAGTCAGGCCGATTTGCGAGAACGCGATGAACAGCGCGAGCACGCCGGGCGGTGGTGCATCGCCGGCAGGCGGCGCAGGCGAGGTGGTGGCGGAGGGCGGCGGCATCGGGCGGGCGGCGCGTGGCGGTTGGGCGGTCGCTCATGTTAGCAAGCGGACCCTGTCAGCACGCTGACATGGGCTCGGCGGCGACGCGATGAAAGCCGGCGGCCGAGTCGACGGGCGTGTTCAGGCGCATCCGCACATCCGCACATCCGCACATCCGCGCATCCGCACATCCGCACATCCGCACATCCGCACATCCCGCGCGGCCGCAACCCGTCGCCGCTACGCGCGCACGACCGTCACCCCCGCCGCCTCGATCGGCTTCGTCAGCGCGGCATCGGTTTCCTTCTCAACCACCACGGTGTGCGCGAGCGTAATCTCGCCGATCACGAACTGCGACGCCGCGCGCAGCTTCGACTGCGACGCGAGCACGACCGTCTCGGCCGCGCGCTCGGCCAGCGCGCGCTTGATCGCCGCTTCCTCGAAATCGCCGGTGCTGAGCCCCGCGACCGGATGGACGCCCGTGACGCCCATGAAGTACAGGTCTGCATGGATGCGCGCAATGCCCTCCATCGCCGCCGCACCGACGGCGACGATCGAATGCTTGTAGAGCCGCCCGCCGATCAGGATCACGTCGATCGACGGATGCGCGGCGAGCGCGACCGCGACACTCGGGCTGTGCGTGACGATCGTCGCGCGCAGGTCGGCCGGCAACTGGCTGACGAGCAGCGCCGAGGTCGTGCCGCCGTCGACGATCGCCACCTGCCCGGGCGCGATCATCTCTGCGGCGCGCCGCGCGATGCGCCGCTTTTCCGCGGTCTCGAGCGCCTCGCGCTGCGCGAACGGCGCGACGGCCGGCGACGCCGGCAACGCACCGCCATGCACGCGCTGCAGCAGGCCCTCGGCCGCGAGCTCGCGCAGGTCGCGGCGGACGGTATCTTCGGATACGCCGAATTGCGCGCTCAGCTCGACCGCCAGCACCTGGCCGTCGCGCGCGAGTGCGTCGAGGATCGCTTTCTTGCGTTGCGTCGTCAGCATCGTGTTTGCACGAATTTTCTTGAAGTTGCACGAATATGCACGTTACCATGGGCGCCGTCTTTTGTCGAACCGGAGGCTGGGATGGCTGCAACGCGGGACCGTGTCCGCATCGTCGATACGACGGTGCTGTCCGATGACTGGTATGTGCTGAAGAAGGTGACGTTCGATTTCCAGCGCCGCGACGGAACGTGGCAGCGCCTGAGCCGCGAGACCTACGATCGCGGCAATGGCGCGACCATCCTGCTGCGCAACGCGGATACGGGCGACGTGCTGCTGACGCGGCAGTTCCGGATGCCGGCGTTCGTCAGCGGGCACGACGGCATGCTGCTCGAGGCCGCCGCCGGCCTGCTCGACGACGCGACACCCGAAGCGCGCATCCGCGCGGAGGCCGAGGAGGAGACCGGCTATCGCGTGCGCGGCGTGCGCAAGGTGTTCGAGGCATTCATGAGCCCGGGCTCGGTGACGGAGAAGCTGCATTTCTTCGTCGGCGAATACGATGCGTCGCTGCGCACCGGCGACGGCGGGGGCGTCGCGGAGGAGGGCGAGGATCTCGAGGTCGTCGAGATGCCGCTGCAGGCGGCGCTGGCTGCGGTCGAGCGCGGCGAGATCGTCGATGCGAAGACGATCATGCTGCTCCAGTACGTCGCGCTGCGGGAAACCGCCGGCACGCGCACGGCATGACGCCGCTGCTCGTGCTGGTCGCCGGCCCCTATCGCAGCGGCACGGACGGCGACCCCGCGCGCATCGCCGCGAACCTGCACCGGCTGGAGGCGGCGGCGCTCGCCGTGTATCGCCGCGGGCACGTGCCGATGATCGGCGAGTGGGTGTCGCTGCCGCTCGCCGTCTCGGCCGGGTCGCGACAGGTCGGCGACGCGATCAGCGAGGCGTTCCTGTATCCGGCCGCGCACCGGCTGCTGCGCCGCTGCGATGCGGTATGGCGGATCGACGGCGCGTCGCGCGGGGCCGATGCGGACGTCGACCTTGCGCGGCAGCTCGGCAAGCCGGTCTATTTCGCGGTCGACGAGATTCCGGTCGCGCAGGACGATTCGGATCGCTGAGCAGGCGGGGCGCCGCCCGGCCGCGGCGGCGCCGTCGGCACACTGCATCGGCCGGCCGCCTGCATCGCCCGCGGCCGGGCGAGCGGTACGTCATGCTGTTGCATCGCGCATGCCGCGCCGTACGCGAAGCGGCGTATGATCGCGACGCCACCCGCGCACCGCTCGACGCTACCGCCGCCCCATCATGCCGTTTTCCGATTCCGCCGACTCCACTGCTGCTGCTGCTGCCGCCGCTGCGCAACTGCCCGCCGATCTCGTCGCCACCGCCGTTGCCGCGCTCGCGCGCGCCGACGCTTTGCTCGTGACGGCCGGCGCCGGTATCGGCGTCGATTCCGGGCTGCCCGATTTTCGCGGCACGGACGGGTTCTGGCGCGCGTATCCGGCGTTGCGCCACGAGCGGTTCGAATTCCACGAGATCGCATCGCCGCACGCGTTCCGTGCGCGCGCGCCGCTCGCGTGGGGCTTCTACGGGCACCGTCTCGCGCGCTACCGTGCGACGGTGCCGCATGCAGGCTTCGCGATCCTGCGCCGCTGGATCGACGCGATGCCAAACGGCGGTTTCGTGCTGACGAGCAATGTCGACGGCCAGTTCCAGAAAGCCGGCTTCGATCCGGCGCGGATCGTCGAGATCCACGGTTCGATTCATGCGATGCAGTGCCTGCGGCCGTGCACGAACGACACGTGGGATGCCGCGCCGTTCGTGCCGGACGTCGACGAAGCTACCTGCCGCCTGGTCGGCGAAATGCCGCGCTGCCCGCACTGCGGCGGTCTTGCCAGGCCCAACATCCTGATGTTCGGCGATACCGGCTGGCTCGGTGCGCGTTACGACGCGCAGGAACGCGCGCTGGAAGACTGGCTCGCGCGGGCCGGGCGCGTCGCGGTGGTCGAGATCGGCGCGGGCACCGCGATCCCGACCGTGCGCCTGCTGAGCGAACGGCTCGGCGCCGACGTGATCCGCATCAACGTGCGCGAAGCGCATGCGCGCCGCGCGGACGCGATCGGCTTGAAGGGCGGTGCGCTCGCGACGCTGAGCGTGCTCGATCGCGCCTGGCACGGCGACTGAGCGCCGCGCTACGGGCCGACCGGCGACGACCGCGCAGTTACGGCTGCGCGACGAGCGCCTGCACGAGCGCCGGCGCGATGGGTGAACCGAGGCCCGTCACGTAGTCGTAGCTGCCCGCCGCGCTGCAGACGCTGCCGCAACTGCCGTTGGACCCGGTCGTCACGTCGCGAAAGTCGCTGCCGTACGCGGTTTTGCCGACCGTATAAAGCGCGTCGTAGGTGCCGGTCAACGATTTCTTGCCGGCCGCCGTGCGCAGCGAATTGGCGATCGCGACGAGCGCCGACCATTGCGGCGCGCCTGCGCTCGTACCGCCGACCTGGAACCAGCCGGCCTGCCCCTGATAGGTGACCGAGTCGTACACGGCGAAACCGCTGGACGGATTCGCGTCGTAGCTGACATCGGGCACGCCGCGCTTGCCGGCCACCGGAATCGGCCACGCGCTCTGGCCGGCCGGCTCGGCCTCGGTCGTGCTCATGCCGCCGCCGCTGCCGCTCCACGCGGCTTCGCCGACATAGTTGCCGGCCGCATCGAACGACAGCGTCGTGCCGCCGACCGACACCACGTAGGGCGATGCCGCCGGGTACTCGGTCCCGGTACCGCTGTCGCCGGACGACGCGACGAACGTGACGCCCGCGACGTTGAAGTGGCTGTCGAAGCCGGCCTCGCTGCTGAATTCGTTGCCGCCGAAACTCATCGACACGACCGACGCGCCGCGCTTCACCGCGAGATCGACCGCGGCCAGCAGGTCGCTGAAGCTGGCGGATGCGGCCTCGACGAGCAGGATCTTCGCTTTCGGCGCAATCGCATGCACCCATTCGACGTCGAGCGCTATCTCGAGCGACCAGCCCGAATCCGTCCTGGGCCGCGTACCGCGTGCATATACCTTGGTGAAACAGCCGTTCGACGACGTGCAGGCCGGCAGCGAGAACGCGTTGCTGAACACGCCGAGATCGGACTCGATCTTCGGGTCGTCGTATGCGTCGACGATCGCGATGGTCATCCCGTCGCCCTGATTGGCGATCGAGTCGAAGCCGTAGACATGCCGGGTAAGTGCCGGTGTGAGGCCGGCGATTGTGGCCGTGCTCGCACGCGGCTTCGTGTGGAACGGCGGCCGTGCGAAGCCTTTCGGTGCACGATTGCCCTCGACGTAGGACGGCGGCCCGTTGCCGTCGGCGAGCGCGACGCCCGATGCGAGCAGCGACGCGCACAGCGCCGGAATCAACATGGACGACAGGCGGATATTGTTCATTTTTCGAGTCTCCATGTCGATGGAGTGGATTGGCGAAATAATTCTACGAAATCGACTGCGTCAATTGCATCGAATATCGGCCGGATACGGGAATGTCTGATAAGGGAAAGTACGTGGAACACGCATTTTTAAGGGTTAGCCCGCGCCGGATTGAATGGCTTTATCGATTATTGAAAGGCCGATAAATATTCGGCTGATTCAAAATGAATTCGTAATGTCAGATGTAATTGTTTGGAAAATATCGATGTGCGGTGCGCGCATGGAAATAATGAAACGCAACGCGCCATTGCGACACGATCCGGCGCTCGCGGGCCCGGCCCGCCGGCATTGCCGGCGGGGCGCGATTCCGCATACAGTTCAGCGTAGGCCGCGTCCGCCACGCGGCGGCGTCAGTGAGGAGTGCCCTTGTTCTATTCGATCGTCGCGATCTTCGTCGGCGCCGGGCTCGGCGCGTTGCTGCGCTGGTTCCTGAGCCTCGCGCTCAACGAATTCTTTCCCGCCGTGCCGCTCGGCACGCTCGCTGCGAACCTGATCGGCGGCTACGTGATCGGCATCGCCGCCGTCGTGTTCACGACCCGCGTCGGGCTGCCGCCCGAGTGGCGGCTGTTCGTGATCACGGGCTTTCTCGGCGGCCTCACGACGTTCTCGACCTATTCGGTCGAAGTGATGACGCACGCGTTGCAGGGCGAATTCGGATGGGCGTTTGCGGTGGCTGCCCTACACTTGACTGGATCGTTCGCGCTGACGGCGCTCGGCATGTGGACCGCGCGCGCGTGGCTCGCGGCGGCCTGAGCGGGCCGCCATCGGAGGGAGCGATGGACAAGATCTTCTTGCGCTTCTATGTGCACGAGCAGCACCGGCTGCACTGGAAGCCGCTGTGGGAATGGCTGCTGGAGGAGGCGAACCGGATGGGCGTCGCGGGCGGGTCCGCGTTTCGCGCGATGGCCGGTTTCGGCCAGCATCGCGTGCTGCACGAGGACCGCTTCTTCGAACTGCAGGGGTCGCTCGCGATCGAGGTCGAATTCATCGTCACCGAGGACGAGGCGCAGCGCTTGCTCGAGCGGCTGGCGCACGAGAAGGTGCGCGTGTGCTACGCGATGATACCGGCGCGCTTCGGCGTGATCGACACGCTCGGCGCACCGCCGGCGCAAGCGCCGGCGGCGTAGGGTACGACGGCGTCAGATGCCGAACATCGTCAGCGACACGGCGGCGCGCGTGACGATCATCAGCAGCACCTGCACGATCACGAACAGCAGGATCGGCGACAGGTCGATCCCGCCGAGGTTCGGGATGACCCGGCGCAGCGGGTTCAGGAACGGCGCGGTGAGCTGGTAGAGGATCGGCATCGCCGGCGAGCGCGGGTTGAGCCACGACAGCAGCGCCATCAGGATCGTCATCCAGATCACGAGATTGAGCGCCCACTTCACGACGGTGAGCAGCGCGACCACGACCAGCGTCGCGATCACCGCGGCCGGGTCGAAGCCGGCCATCACGACCATCAGCACGACGTAGACGAGCGCGGTGAGCAGCGCGGCGACGACGCTGGCCCAGTCGATGCCGCGTACGCCCGCGATCACGCGGCGCAGCGGCAGCACGAGCCAGTTGGTCGCCTGCAGCACGGCCTGCGTGACGGGGTTGTACGGCGGCACGCGGACGGCCTGCATCCAGACGCGCAGGATCAGCGCGGCGCCGAACAGCGTGAAGACGGTATTGAGCAGAAAACGGGCGATCTCGCCGAACATCGTTGGCATCCTTTTTTAGTCAGTAGCGTGCGGCCGCCAACGCCGGATGGCGGCGCATCGGCCGACACCTTATCACGCCTCGTCTCGCGACGGGGAGGGGGGCGCGGCCGTGCGTGCGAGCGACGTTTCGACGGCTTCGGCGAGCGCCGGCAACGATGCCGGCGGCGTGGCGCGCTGCGCCGCGAGCGCGACCGCGCGGCGGGTCATCAGCGCGTACAGCGTCGCGTGATCGCCGCCGCGCGTTTCAAGCAGTGCCAACTGGCGTTCGACGATGCCCGTATCGCCGCGCGACACGGGGCCGGAGAGCGCGTTCGCGAGCCCCTTGTCGCGCGCGGTCTCGATCGTGCCGGCCAGCATCGGCAGCAGTGCGCGCAGCGCGGCTTCCTCGTCGAAACCGAGGCCGCGCCACAGCTCGACCGCTTCCGCAAGACCGCACAGCGCGAAGCTCGCCGCGTAGTGTGCGGCCGCGTGATAGAGCATCCGGCCGCCGGCCGGAATCGACAGCGGATGGCAGCCGAGTGCGGCAGCAAGTCGCATCAGCGTCGCATGCAACGCGCCGTCGGCTTCGATCGTGACCGAGCAGCCGTCGATGCGGGCGAGGTCGGCGTCGGTGCCGCCGAACAGGTAGAGCGGATGGAAGCCGCCGGTGGCCGCGCCTTGCTGCTTCGCCGGATCGAGCAGCGCGACCGCCGACGCGCCGCTGCAGTGAACGACGGCCTGTTGCGCCACGCGCGACGTGTCGAAGTGCAGCGCCGCGGCGGTCGACGCGAGATGGTCGTCGGGCACCGTCAGGAAAATCAGGTCGGCGCTGTCGGCGACTTGCTGCGGCGTGTCGACCGCCTGGCAGCCGTCGATGCACGCGGCGAGTGCCGCGGCCGACGCGGGCGTGCGGCTCGCGATCGCGACGACCGGAAAGCCGGCCCGCGCGAAGCGCTGCGCGACGCAGCGCGCGAGACGGCCGGCGCCGATGAAGCCGAGACGGGGTGTGTCGGGGAGGGACATGGCAGCGGGCGTAAGCGAAAACGAAGCAGCCGCCAGTATCGCAGGAATGACGGCGGGGCCGCGAAAGGACAATTTCCGCGCGGACACGTGCGTGACTTACCGGCAGGCAGCGCGATCGATGCGTGTACCGGCGCCCGGCGTCACGGTCGATTCACGATCCTGGAATCCGACCCCGAAACATATCGCACCCGTATCCCGCTTGAAATGTCGGCATCTTGTCTCAAATTTGTAATCGTTCATTACGGTCGCGTGCCCGCTGCGCGCGCCGTATCCGGTAAGACTGACCGGCCATGATGTCGCGACCCGACTCGTCGGACGGAATCGCGCGACCCGCAAGGGTCGCCGCGGGTGCTGCAAGCCATACCGTACGGCGGTTCCAGCCGCGTGCAATTGCAATTTGCAACAAATGCACGATACGCGCGGGGCGGGTTTTCGCTACATTGCTCTCATGCGACGTGCATGCCCGCCGTTGCCGACAGGAGCGCATAAAATACCGCTCCAGCAGGAGAATCGAAGTGAAAAAGCTCATTCCGTTCATCGCCGCCGCCGCGCTGGGCCTGGGTGCCGCAAGCGCCGCACAGGCTCACGTGTCGATCGGGGTCGGCATCGGTATCCCGGTCGCACCCGCGTACCCCGTCTATGCACCGCCGCCGCCCGTGTACTACGCGCCGCCGCCGCCCGTCTATTACGCACCGGCACCGGCGTATTACGCGCCGCCGCCCGCCGTGGTCGTCGGCGGCTATGGTGGCTACTACGGCCGTCCGTACTGGCGTCACGGTTACGGCGGCTGGGGGCATCACGGCTGGCGTCGCTGATTCGTGCCGCGCGGCCTGACCGCGCGTGGCAAAACGGCGCAACGTCCCGCGAGGGGCGCTGCGCCGTTTTTTCTTCCGGGCCGCCGCCCGGCTTCGACGCGCGGCCCGTGCAGATCAGATCGGTTGCGATTACACCGCGTGCACGATCAGGTCGCGGTAGCCGCCGACGATCACGCTGTACGAGAAATACGCGAACAGCATTGCCGACGCGACGTGACACGCACGCATCAGCCCGGCGCCCGCGCGCTTGCGGCCCTGGCTCGCGAGCGTGCACATGAAGAGCGTCCACGCGAGGCCGCCGAGAAAAAAGCCCGACAGGAACACCGACGCGGTGGCCGGCGTGGTCGCGCCGGCTTTCGCGATCAGTGCGCCGCCGACCGCCGCGAACCACAGGATCGCGCTCGGTGACGACATCGCGAGCAGCATTCCGCGCAGGAAACTGCGCCGCGCGCTGGCGCGCGGCTGCGGCGTATCCTCGGCATCGTCGCCGGCCGGCTTGGCCGGTGCGAGCGCTTCGCGCGCCATCTTCCACGTGAGGAACAGCAGCACGGCGCCGCCGCCGATCCACACGATCCAGCGCACCGGCTCGAACTGCAGCAGCACGGCCATCCCCGCGAGCGCGAGCGCCGCATAGACGAGATCGCCGACGCACGAGCCGATGCCGAGCCAGAAGCCCGGCCGGAAGCCGTGCGACAGCGTCAGCGACAGCATCGCGACGTTCACGAGGCCGATGTCGAGGCACAGCGACAGCGACAGAAAGAAGCCGTCGGACAGCATGGAGGCGGGCGGAAAGGTCATCTTCGTCGTTCTTGTGGCGATGGCAATCCACGGGCCGGCAGGCGCCGGCCGCGTGGCGTCAGAGTCCGATCTCCTGCCAGAGCCGGTCGACGCGCGCCTTCACGGCCGCATCCATCTCGATCGGGCGGCCCCATTCGCGGCTGGTTTCGCCCGGCCACTTGTTGGTCGCGTCGAGCCCCATCTTCGAACCGAGGCCGGCGACCGGCGACGCGAAGTCGAGATAGTCGATCGGCGTGCTGTCGACCATCACCGTGTCGCGCACGGGGTCGACGCGCGTCGTGATCGCCCAGATCACTTCCTTCCAGTCGCGGATGTTCACGTCTTCGTCGACGACCACGATGAACTTCGTATACATGAACTGCCGCAGGAAGCTCCACACGCCGAACATCACGCGCTTCGCGTGGCCCGCGTAGCTCTTCTTCATCTGGACGATGGCCATCCGGTAGCTGCAGCCTTCGGGCGGCAGGTAGAAGTCGGTGATCTCGGTGAACTGCTTCTGCAGCAGCGGCACGAACACCTCGTTGAGCGCGACGCCGAGCACCGCGGGCTCGTCGGGCGGCTTGCCCGTGTAGGTCGAGTGGTAGATCGCGTCGCGGCGCATCGTGATGCGCTCGACGGTGAACACCGGGAACCACTCCTGCTCGTTGTAGTAGCCGGTGTGGTCGCCGTACGGGCCTTCGAGCGCGTGCTCGTACGCGGCGGACGCATTGCCGGCCGGGCGCGGCGGTGCGCCGGCCGGAGCGGGGGCGGGCGTGCCTTCCTGCGGATAGATGAAGCCTTCGAGCACGATCTCCGCGCGCGCGGGCACCTGCAGCGTGTCGACGCCGGGCGTCAGGCACTTGGCGAGCTCGGTGCGGCTGCCGCGCAGCAGGCCGGCGAACTGGTACTCGGACAGCGAATCGGGCACGGGCGTCACCGCGCCGAGCGTCGTGGCCGGATCGGCGCCGAGCACGACCGCGACCGGATACGGCTTGCCGGGGTTCTGCAGCGCGAATTCGCGGAAGTCGAGCGCGCCGCCGCGATGCGCGAGCCAGCGCATGATCAGCTTGTTGCGGCCGATCAGCTGCTGGCGGTAGATCCCGAGGTTCTGCCGCGACTTGTTCGGCCCGCGCGTGACCGTCAGGCCCCACGTGACGAGCGGTCCCGCGTCGCCGGGCCAGCAGGTCTGGATCGGCAGCCGGTTCAGGTCGACGTCGTTGCCTTCCCAGACGATTTCCTGGCACGGCGGCGACGACACCGACTTCGGCGCCATATCCCACACGGCCTTCGCGAGCGACAGCAGCTTGCCGGCGTCCTTCAGGCTCTTCGGCGGATCGGGTTCCTTCAGCGCGGACAGCAGGCGCCCGAGATCGCGCAGCGAATCGAGCGCGGCGTCGTCGCCCGCATCGACGCCCATCCCGAGCGCGACGCGTCGGGGCGTGCCGAACAGGTTGCCGAGCACCGGGAAGTCGTAGCCGGTCGGCGCATTGAACAGCAGCGCAGGGCCGCCGGCGCGCAGCACGCGGTCGCACAGCTCGGTCATTTCGAGCACGGGCGACACGGGCTGCGTGACGCGCCGCAGTTCGCCGAGCGCCTCGAGGCGCTGGATGAAATCGCGTAAGTCTTTGTATTTCATGAAGATGGTCCGGGCCACCCGCATGGCGGGCAGCGATGGGCGGGCGCAGCGGCCGGCTGCGGCCCCGAATCGACCGACGATTTTACCCGGGCCGCCGTCCGACCGCCCGGCCGAGAAAAAAGTCGACCGCGCGCAAACCCCCTACGGCACGGGGCTCGCGATCTGAAGAGGGTTCTTAAATTACTTTTTGTTATAATTTGAAGGTTTTATAGTGTTGACGATCTATAAAACCCTGCTAGAATCCGCTCAAATTGGCTGCAGGGTAAAAGGCTTCGAGCCGCCAATCACCGATCTTTGACGCAGCGCGTCACCGTCCGCCGAATCCTGCACGGCGTATCCGACGGCCTTAGTCGTAGTCTCAGCCAGCGCCACCAGACGCTGGTTTTTTGCGTGGGTGCCACCGCGTATGCCCGCCTCGCCCAGTGTGCGAAGGTGCCGGCCCTCTTACACCGTGGCCTCGAACGGTACTTATACCGTTTCCCCGATGTCTGCACGCCCCAACCAAAGCGTGCGGCGTCGTGATTCCGCGGCGCGTTACCTGTCTCGCCATCGAGCTGAGCGAGCCGCACGAGTCATGTTCATGGGAGATGATCTGAATGAACGCTTGGTTATCGTGGCGTCCTAGTGAGCAGCATGCGCAGTTCGTGCGCAGCATGCTGCGTCGCGGGACGCGTGTCAGTCACCATCTATTCAGCGTTGTCGGCTGTCTCGCTGTCGCAGTTGCGCTCGCACTGTGGCTGCTGCCAACCGTCCGCGGCACGCTCGCCGCGAAGCTGATGCCGGTCGTATCCGCGGCCGTGCAAGCCGGGCCGGCCCGTCTGCTGACCGGCCATCCGCTGCCGAACTTCGCGCCCGCCGGCGCGCAGCCGCAGCAGCAGGAAGACAGCCCCGAAACGGACGCGCTTGCGGTCGGCCTCGACGTCGCACCGGAAGCCGCCGCGCAGGGCGATGCGTCCGATACGGCCCGCAACGGCCCGTCGCCCGTCGCGCTTGCCAAACTGATCCCGTCCCAGCGCGTGGCGGCCGATGCGCGTGACGACCGTGCGCTCGCATCGAATCGCGAACAGGCGCTCGTCGCGACCTACCTGTCGCGTCGTTACCGGGTCGCGCAGGAGCCGCTCGGCCAGCTCGTCAAGGCTGCGTTCCAGACCGGCCGTGACGTCGGCCTCGATCCGCTGCTGCTGCTGTCGGTGATGGCGATCGAATCGGGCTTCAACCCGTACGCCGAAAGCGGCGTCGGCGCGAAGGGTCTGATGCAGGTCATGTCGAAGGTCCATTCCGACAAGTTCGAGTATTTCGGCGGCACCGATACCGCGCTGCAGCCGCTTGCGAACCTCCAGGTCGGCGCACTCGTGCTGAAGGATTGCATCGCACGTGGCGGCTCGCTCGCGAACGGCCTGCGCCTGTACAACGGCTCGACGAACCCCGACGACAACGGCTACGGTTCCAAGGTGATGGCCGAGCGCGGTCGCCTGCGTGACGTCGCGCGTGGCCGCAGCGTGCCGCTCAATGCGCCGCAGGCGCCGGCGAAGCCGATCGTCACGGCCGCCGCCGTAACGGCAGCAGCAGCAGGCGGTGCGAAGCGCGTACGTGCGACGCTCGAAACCTCGACGTCGGCGAAGTCGGCGGCATCGAAGGAAGCCGCGTCGCAGGACGACACGAGCGTCGATACCGCGAAGCAGTCGCACGGCGACCGTTCGGAGCTTGGCGCGTAACGTGTGGCGGTAGCGCACCGCATGGCTCAGGCCGGCAGGAAATGAAAAAGGCACCCGATTGAACTGCACCCCAAAAGTTGGACACCCGTCCAACCTTTGGGGTGTTTTTCATGACGAAGTACAACGAGCAGTTCAAGCAACGCATCGTTGACGAGTATCTTGCCGGCGGAATTGGTATCAAGTCGC